>JAKIWU010000015.1 GCA_022749905.1 Thermoplasmata archaeon | reverse complement strand
TCCGTGCTCGCCTCGGTTGCGCGGACGCAGGATGCTTTCCGCCTGAGCCTCGGCTCGCTCGGGGGGTTTCCGAACCTCGCGCGCCCGCGGGTCGTGTACGCGGAGCTCGCCGAGGGACGCGCTGAGGTTGAGTCGCTCACGCGCGCGGTCGACCTCGGTCTGGAGGGGATCGGACTCCCGCGCAGCGGTCGACCGTTCGTCCCCCATGTGACCGTCCTGAGGGTTCGGAGTCCCCGGGACCTCGAACGAGTCCGCGAGCTTTCCGAACGCGAACCTCCACGAGCCCGCCTTGCTCTGACTGTCCGAGAGATCCTCCTCAAGTCGAGCGATCTGCGCCCCGAGGGTGCGCGCCACGAGGTCGTCGGTCGTTGGCCGCTCCGCGACTCTCCCGGCCACGCGAAAGGCGGCGCGACCGGAGGAACCCCGTCCCCCGGGCGGGAAGGGCCGGTCCGACACGATTAAGGACCCGGCCGGGCGTATTCGACGTCCACGCTCCCCGAGACCTCGGTCCCTGGGGTCGGCCGACCATGCGAACGTTCGGAGCATCCCGGCCCTCCGAACGATGGATCGCACTCGCGTGCGCGAGCGTGCTCGTCGTTCTGCTCGCCGCCCCGCTCTTGCCCTCGGGGGTCGACCGCTCGGTTTCCACACCGTCAGCCAATCTCAGTCCGGCACGCCTGCACGCGAGCAGCACGGGATGCACAGGCTCCCAGGTGGCGACCTCGTATCCCGGGGTCCTCGTCGATCGGGGCGGTCCTACCCCACACCCTTCGGTCAGCGGCGTGCCGGTCGACGTCTCCTACCACTATACCCAGGTGTTCTACCCGGCCTCGATCCTGTTGCCCTCCTACAGCTGCCCCGGGGCAAGCGTTACCGCGCAGACGGGCGCGTCCGGAGCGTTCACCCTGTCCCCCGTAATCCCCACCGCAGGCTGCGTCCGATCGGTGGGATGCTGGGCCTACGTGGGCCCGTACGGCCCGCTGGCGTTCGGCATCCCGGGAAACGTCTCGGTCCCGTCCACGGACTTCGTCGGTTGGTCGATCGGGAACGGTTCGGTCACGATCGCCCGGACCGCTGCCCTCGACCACGCTGCCCTCACCCCCTCCGGGTTTGCGACGGTGAGCGTCCTCGCCCCGGTCGACCTCATCGTTGTCGGTGTCGCCGGGGACGGAAGCGCGAGCCCCGCCACGCTCGCGGTCAACTGGACGGTTTCGGGCTCCGGCTGGACCGCCCTTTCGCCGACGGTCGGGACCACCTTCCGCCTCGAAGCGGCCGCGGGAGCGTCGATCGCGACGATTCGTGCGTGGGTGAACGGCTCCTTCCATGGTGCTCCGGTCACGGCGGCTCCCGTCTCCGTCCTCCTCACGGCGGTCGCGACGACGCTGACGCAGGGCGGGATCGTGCCCACCTCGCTCGACGCTGGCGTCCCCGCAATGATCACGCTCGATGGATCGGGATCGACCGGATACACGTACAACGGCTCGTTCAACTCCGGGACAGGGGCTACGCCCCTCCCTCTCAACTGCGGGCAACGCACCCAGTCGCTTGGCGTGGACACGGTCCACTGCACCGCGAGCCTCGCCTATCGCGCCCCCGGGATCTACCAACCTTCCGCGAACCTCACGAACGGCTATTCCCAGGCGAGCTGGACGTTCGCGCCCGTCACGGTCTCGGCCGTGCTCGGCGTGCTCGTTACGCCCGACCCGATCGTGGCGTATCCCCACCAGCTCATCGGACTCACGGTCTCCGTCGCGGCCGGAACCGGCACGGCGCCGTACGGTCCCGCGTGCCTCGCGACCGGAATCGGGTCGGTCCTCTGCGACACGGCGCCCGGCTCGCCGTGGGCGTTCCAGGTTGCGTATCCCGCTGCGGGCAGCTACGATGCCTCGGTCTCGGTCGCCGATTCGGGGGGCACGAACTGGACGCACACCGTTCCGGTCGTCGTGGTCGACCGGCCCGGCCTCTCCTCGCTCGACCTTGCCTCGAGCGAAGTGCCGAGCGGGGGGAGCGTCTCCGTGGGCGCCGCCATCGCCGGAGGCGCGCTCCCGCTCTCGTACTGGTGGAACTACTCGGCGCCGGGCGCTCCGTCCTCGACGGAAGCGTTCGGAACGCTCGCGACGGACGCTGTCCTGCACACCGCGTTCCCGGTGAATCGCACGGGCACGAGCGCCCTCACGCTCACGGTCGTCGACGCTCTCGGAACGCGCGTGAGCGCCTCGGCGGCCTTCGTCGTGATCCCGGTCATCGCGACCTCGATCCACGCGCTCGGTCCGTCGAGCGCGTCCACGATGGCCGGCGTCCCGGTCCTCCTCTCGTTCGTCGCCGAGGACGCGCTGAGCGAGCGCGTGGCGGGGTTCATCGGACCGGCCGAGGTGACGATCGCGGGCGCGGGGAGCGGACCCATCTGGGTGAACGCCACGAGTTCCGGCCCCGCGGCGCGGACGGCCCTCGGCCTCTTCTCTCTCGGACCGGCTGCGTGGCGGGCGGGCTACGCGAACTTCACGGTCACGGCGGCGCTCGCCGGGACGTTGACCGTCGGGGTCTCCGCCGCGGTCGGCATCGGCGGCCCCACCCTCACGACCGTCACGGTCGGGGCCGACCGGGCCAACGAAAGGCTCTCGGGACCGTCGACCGCTCTCGCCGGAGCGCGTGCCAACTCGACGCTCTACGCGATCGCGGACCGGTTCGGCAATCCGATCCCGTCGGGGTTCGTCGTCGTCCGCACCGTCTTCGGACCCTCGGTGAGCGACGTACCCTCCCCCATCCTGGCCCGTGCGGGATCCTCGGTGGTGTGGGTCAACTACTCCGCCCCCGGGAACGCCGAGGCGATCGTGTACGTGCTGAGCGAGTCGGGCGCGCTGCTCCTGCCCGCGATCCGGGTCCCCTCGATCCCGACCTCCGCCCTTCCGATCTGGGCGGTGCCTGCCGCTGCGCTGGGCCTGACCGCAGGGCTCATTGCAGGGGTCCTCGTGCTCCGGCACCGCCGGCGGGCAACCCTCCACGCCGAGCCGGAGTCCGAGCGTACGGAGGCTGCGCTGAAGCGCCTCGCCGTGGGGCGCGCTCACGTCCTCGCCCGGGTGCCGTCGGAGGAACCGGTCGATCTCGCGACGATCGCGCTCGGATGGACCGAGGGACCGGCCCCGGATCCCTCCGAGCTCGCCGAGTGGGTGAGCTCGCTCGTCTCCGAGGGGGTCTTCGTCGCCACCGTCGCCCCCGATGGGCGGCCGGTGTTCGCGCGTACGTCCTCGCCGAAGCCGGTACCCCGTGTCGACCTCGATCCGGACGCGCTGAACGCCGCGCTCGCTCGGCAGGCGAGGGAGGCGGACGACGACGGCTCGGACCCGCCAGCGCCGGGTGCGCGGGCCCCCTAGGCTACGGATCGCGCCCGACGAGATCGTAGTACCGATACGCGGCCTCGCCGGCGCCGAAGCAGTACTGCACCGTGGTGAATCCGGACTTGAGCTCGCCGGCGGCCGCCAGCACGTCCGCGGCCGGCCGATCCTTGTGGAGAAGGTCGTCGAAGAGCTCGGCGATCCGGACCATCTCGCGCTCCTTCATGCCGACCCGGGTCACCTCGGGGGTGCCGAGGCGCACGCCGCCCGGGTGCTTCGAGCTCGTGTCGCCGGGAAGGAGGTTCTTGTTCGTGATGATGCCCGCGTCGGCGAGCTTCCGCGCGGCCGCTTCGCCCCCGCCTTCGCGCGCGACGCGCACGGCGATCGTGTGCGAGCGCGTGAACCCGAGCGGCTCGGCGAGGACATCGAACCCGCGCTCGTGGAGCGCCTGAGCGAGCGCCCGCGCGTTGCGGACCGTCTGGCTCGCGTACGCCCGGCCGAAGGCGAGGTGCTCGGCGAGCGCGACGGCGAGCCCGGCCATCGTGTGGAGGTGGTGGTTGCTCGTGACGCCGGGGAAGGCGCCGGAGGCGAGCCGTTTCTCGACGGCCTGGTCCTTGGTCTCGGCGAGCAGGATCCCGTGCTGGGGTCCCGGAAGGGTCTTGTGCGTGGAGGCGGAGAGGACCTCGCACCCCTCCCGGAGCGGGTCCTGGAACTCGCCGCCAGCAATGAGCCCGAGGACGTGCGCCGCGTCGTACCAGCCCCGCGCCCCGATCTCTTCGAGCGTGGGCCTGAGCTCCTCGAGGGGCATCGGGAACAGGAAGAGCGAGAGCCCGAACAGGCAGAGCTTCGGGCGGGCGTCGAGGAGGATCGCGCGCGTCTTCGGGACGTCGATCGTCATCCGCTCGGGATCCCAGGCGTAGTGGATGGGCTTCACCCCGCGGAGGCCGAACGCGCCGAACGAGGCGCTCGAGATGTGCGCGCCATTGGCGAGCTGGGTCGAGCCGACAAGGTCACCGGGCTCGGCGAGCGCTTTCAGGACGGCGAGGTTCGCGACCGTGCCCGAGACCGGGCGCACGTCGGCGAACGAGCACCGGAACAGGCGGCGCGCGAGATCGAGGCAGATCCGCTCCACGCGGTCGACCTCCTCGTTCCCCTCGTAGTACCGCTCGCCGGGAAGACCCTCGGCATAGCGTGAATGGAAGTCGGAGATCAGGAGCTCCTTCGCATACGGCGAGAGGAGGTTCTCCGAAGCGATCAGCGGGATCGCGCGCTCGAAACGAACCGTATGCCTCCGTACCGCCTCTCGGATCTCCTGGACCGTCCTAGCGAGTCCTCGCTCATCCTCGGGCATCAGACACCCCCACCCCCCCGCTTCCACTGGAACTCTTGGACCGCACAACGCCGCTCCACGGGAACCGAGCGGAGCTGTTGGGAATCGGTTTCCTGCGCCTCTTGAGAGAAGCCTCGAGCTCGCGGCTCGGCCCCCTTATACCCCGCTCTTCCTCCCACCGACCCGTGACCGGAACCCCTGGTCTCTCTCCCTGGACCTGCCGACGGGAGTTCCCGATCTTCTACCACCATATCGACGTCCTGAACCACCTCAACCATGCGGCCTACTTCCCCTTCATGGAGACGCTACGCTGTGACTACTACCTACCACTCCTCGGAACGAACGACCCTGCCAAGATCGACATGATCCTCGCCGAGGCAACCTGCCGGTACCTCGCTCCCGTACAGTATGGCATGACCCTCGTCGGCGAGGTGGCGCCAGCCAAGCCTCTCGGTCGTACGAGCTTCTCTCTCCTCTACCGTTTTCGGGACGAGGCAGGAACGATCGTGTACGCGAGGGGCAGGACCGTGATCGTCTGCTACGACTACGAGAACAGCCGGAAGAAGGAGATCCCCCAGGACCGCAGAGCCCGGATGGAACGCGATGCGGTCGATCCCATCCCAGAAGGGTGGGGATAGCCCTACCCTGGAACCAGTTCCATCGGAAGGAGGGGGGTGGGGGGGCTCCCGGGAGCCTCGCGAGGCGCCCGGAAGCAGGTGCTAGGCCGGTCGGGTGGCCATCCGAACGAAGGATCCGTAGTTCCCGGGCGCCCCTCAGCCCCGTCACCCCACCAGCGTCGACGGGTCACGGTAAGGCTGCTCCCGTCAGGACCTGACCCGGTTCCCGTGATGGGTACCCGCTAGGGCGCTCCTCCGAGCGCTCGTTGCGGGGCCCGCGGCCCGATGGAACAGGGCTTCGACGAAGCGTTCCAGGACGGATTCCTCGCTCGAACGTCGCCCCGACCTGTCACCCCCGCTGAGGACGGTTTCGGTGTAAAAGGGGACGCCCAACCCCCCGGTCTAGCC
Organism: Thermoplasmata archaeon; assembly: GCA_022749905.1. Taxonomy (GTDB): domain Archaea; phylum Thermoplasmatota; class Thermoplasmata; order Lutacidiplasmatales; family UBA184; genus Lutacidiplasma. Next base: position 9,316 of record JAKIWU010000015.1, on the reverse strand, counting down.
TAGCGACCGATGACCGTCGCGGCGGTACTTAACTTGGGGTATGGGGCGCAGACCCCGTCGCGCGCCTACCGGATGTGGTCGAGCGAGAAGGAGCCGAGTGAGAACGCGCGCTTGGAGAACGTGTAGCCGACCCACGCGCGCGACTGGACGTCGGTGATCCCCCGGACGGAGAGGAACGTCTTCAGCTGCTCGACCTTCAGGTTGAGCGAGCCATCGACCATGTGCTCGAGCGTCTCGAGGTCCGACTCGGAGTGCATCCCGGTCTCGAGAAGATAGTAGGCCTCCGCGCCATCGAGCTTGCGGCGTCCGGTGAACGGCTGGAGGAAGCGGAACGACGTCATCGTGTCCATGTAGGCGGTCATCGTGGAGACCGACTCGAAGACGAGCCGGTAGCTCGGGGCCTTCTCCTTGAGCTCCTGGCTGTAGGTGCTCACCGCCTGCGTGAGCTGCTCGAGGACACCGCGATCGGTCGTCTGGAGGAGGCGAACGCCCGCCTCGGTCTGGGTGACGCCGAGGCTCCGCGAGTAGAGGTCGACGTACCGCACGAGGCCCTTCTGCTCGAGGTCCTTGTACGTGGGGAGAAGGCCGGTCATCTCTTCGCGGACCTGGGTGTAGGTCTTGTCCGTCACGACCCAGATCGCCGGGATCCCGCGCCGAAGACCCTCGGCGACGAACAGGCGGGCGAGGAGCTCCTTGCCCGTGTGAGCGGGCCCGTTCACGAGGACCTGCGTGCCGCGCGGGAGCCCGCCGAACATGAGGTCGTCGAGGCGCCGCACTCCCGTCGGCGCGCGGCTCTCCGGGGATTCGGAGATCATCGGCTTCCCCGTACCCTCCTCGTCGCTCGAGGCGAGCCGGGTCTCGAGCTCCTCGATGCGCTTGTGGAGGAGCATCTCGCGGTTGCGGAGATCGTCCTCGCGTCGGGTGAGGTCGGCCTTCAGCTCCTCGATGCGCCGGCCCTCTTGGAGGGGGATGCCGGTCTCGTCGAGCTCGCGTCGTGCCTGTTCGAGCGTCCGCGCCTCGATCTCGCTCGCCTGCTTCAGCGTGCGGAGCTGGAGCTCCCACTCGCTCAGCTGCTTCTCCTTGAGCTTCAGGAGGTCCTTTTGGCGCGAACGATCGTCCGTGGCCGCGCGGACCTCCTCGAAGCGCATCCGGACCTCGGTCTCGCGGTTCGCGAGCTCCTTCTCGCGACTCTCGAGTTGGCGGAGACCCTTCGCAACGGCGTCGGGGAGTTCCTTCGCCTTGGCGTCGAGGAGCGCCTCGCGTTCCACGATGCCGCGCGCCTCTTCCTTGAGCTCCCGGACCTCACCTTCGAGCTGCGCGATCCGGTGGCGCATTTCCTCCTCCTTGGCCGCGAACTCGCCGGAGAGCCGGGCCTCGATCTCGGCTTCGCGCTCCGCGGAGGCGGCCGGCGCCGCGCCTGCGTTCCCCTGGAGGAGCTTCAGCTTGAGGTCGGCGATCTCCGCCTCCTTGTCGCGGAGCGACTCCTCGCGGGCGATCGCCTCGCGGCTCCGGACGTACTTGATGACGGCGATCGCGCCGCGTTTGACCTGCTCGACCTCGTCCTCGAGGCGGGCGCGCTTTCCGCGCTCCTCGTAGAGCTTGAGGTTCATCTCCTGCAGCTCCTCGAGGACCGAGGCCGGATCGAACTGCTCGGAGCGCGAACGCTCGAGGAGATCGGTGAGCCACTTGAGCACGATCTTCTCGCGCTCGGCGATTGCGGGCGTGCGCGGTACCGGGGACGCGGCCGGCACACCGCGCGGTCGACCGCCGGTCTCGGGTTCGGGCGGGACGGGAACGGTCTCGGCGGCCGCGCCGCCGGACTCGAGCGGCTCTCGGAGGCCCGCCGGCATCGGGGCCGGGGCCGACCGGATCCACGCCTCCATGGCGCGGTCGTCGCCCTCGACCCACTTGCGGAGGATGTCGACGGACGGCCCGGCCGGGGTGGAGGGACGCCGACGGCGCGGACGCTCGCGCGGCCGCACGAGGTCCATCAACTGCTCGGCCTGCCGGTCCTCGTTCGCCGGAGCGCTGCCGGTCGAGTTGGAATCGACCGGGGGGTCGGTGGTGCTCCGAGCCGCTTCTTCGGCCGTGGGGCCCGGACCCCCAGCCGGAGCGGCGGATTCGTTCATTCGCTTCTCGACGACCGAAAGTAGCCTTCCAGTGGAACTTATCGGTATCTGCCGACCGGTCGCCGTCAAACCGAGGACCGGAAGCTATACCCGAGTCGTCGCCTCCGGTTCGCGTGGACCGGGCGGCTCGGGTCGACCTCGTGGTCCGATCGACCGCCGAGGTCCTGACCCCGGCCGAGCTCTCGACCCTGTTCGAGACCACGGAACGGCCTCGCGCCTACATCGGCTTCGAGCCGTCCGGCCGGCTCACGATCGCCCATCTCGTCTGCATCCGGAAGATGCTCGACCTCGCCGAATCCGGCTGCGAACTCACCGTCTTCCTTGCGGACTGGCATGCCTGGATCAATGAGAAACTCGGCGGGGATCTCGCCCGGATTAGCCGCGCCGGCCAGCACATGCAGGCGGTCTTCGAGGCCTTCGGCCTTCGGAGGGATCGCATTCGGTACCGATGGGCCCACGAACTCGTGGCGAGCCCGGACTACTGGGCCCGTGTCATTCGCATTGCGAAAGCGACGAGCCTCGCCCGGACCCGCCGCGCGATGACGGTCCTCGGTCGATCGGAGGAGGAGGCGCAGCTCGATACCGCGAAGGTGTTCTATCCCGCGATGCAGGCCGCCGACATCTTCGAGCTTCCGGTCCACCTCGCCTACGCCGGAATGGATCAGCGCCGCGCGCACGTTCTCGCCCGCGAAGCGGCGCACCGGTACGACTGGCCGATCCCCGTCGCCGTGCACACGCCGCTCATCGCCTCGCTGAAGGGGGGGAGTCGGATGGACGCGGCCGCGCCGAGCGACGCGAAGATGTCGAAGTCCGATCCCTCGGGTGCGATCCTCCTGCCCTCGAGCGCCGAGGAGATCGCCCAGAGGATCTCCGGAGCGTTCTGCCCTGCGAAGGTCGTCGAGGCGAACCCGGTCGTCGAGATCGCGCGTCACATTCTCCTCCCATGGAGCGGCCGGATCGCGATCGAGCGCGATCCGAAGCACGGAGCACCGGCGAGCTTCACGACGGCGGAGACGTTCCTCGCCGCCTGGGAGACGGGCGCGATCCATCCGGCGGACCTGAAGGCAGCGGTCGCCCGCGGTCTTGCGACTCTCCTCGCGCCGTTCGCACCTGCCCTCGAAGAGGCCGCGCGCTCCGCCGATTTCGAGCGCTCGGCCGACGGCCCGGACCGGCGGAGCGAGGGCTCCGCCCGCTAGCCTAAATAACCCCAGCCCTAGCCCGCCCCTACCCGTGAGCCGAGGACCCTTCGGGTTCCGCTGACGCGAGGTGGAAATGGCGCGACCAATCTACGTACGGTTCGAGACCCCGAGCGACCTCGCCGACAAGGCCCTGCAGCTCGTCCAGCTGGCGAGCGAGACCGGGAAGCTCCGGGTGGGCACGAACGAGGTCACCAAATCGAGCGAGCGCGCCGAGGCGAAGCTCGTCGTGATGGCCGAGGACGTCGATCCGGTCGAGATCCTCGTTCACGTGCCGATGCTGTGCGAGGAGAAGCGGATCCCGTACGTTTACGTGCCGAAGAAACAACGACTCGGGCAGTCCGCCGGCCTCACGAAGTCCGCCGCCTCCGTCGCCATCGTGGAGCCGGGGGACGGGAAGGCGATCCTCGACGATCTCGCGCGCGCCTTCCCCACGCTGAAGAAGTAGGCACTCCCGCCGGCGTTCCGAGGCGACCATGGTCGAGGAGAAGGGGTCCCCCGCTGAGGTGGTCGAGCTGATCGGCCGCACGGGGATGGCCGGGGAGGCGACCCAGGTGAAGGTCCGCGTCCTCGCCGGACGGGACCGCGGCAAGATCATCACCCGCAACGTCGCCGGCCCGATCCGCCTCGGGGATGTCCTGATCCTCCGGGAGACGGCGCGCGAGGCCCGGAAGCTCTCGGTCCGGTAGGTTCGGTGGATTCCCGATGGTCACCAAGCGGCAGTGCTCGTTCTGCGCGGGCGATATCGAGCCGGGCACCGGCAGGATGTACGTGAAACGCGACGGGACGGTGTTCAACTTCTGCTCCGGTTCCTGCCGCAAGCAGCAGCTCCACCTCGGGCGCGTCGGTCACCGCTTCAAGTGGACGCGCGCGCACGAGATCGAACGGGCCGCTGAGCGCGGGAGCGCCGCAGCGCGACCCTCCGCGTCGAGCGCATCGTCGGTCCGCGCTGCGGGTGCGAGGGCGCGCGCGCGGCCCGCTCCCGCCGCGCGAGCAGCCGAGCACGCGGAGCCTGGGAAGCCAAGCGCTTCGACCGCACCCCCTGCCTCTCCGGATTCGATCGAACAAGCGAAGGAGAGCGAGCCCTCGGCGGAACCGGGCAAGCCCGCGGGAGCCCCCCATGCATCGTCGAAGCCGGCAGCCGCACCTGCATCGACCGAAGCGCCGGCACCTGCGCGTCCTCGGAAGAAGCCGTCGAAACCCGCCAAGAAGGCCGAATAGGCCGTAGCTCGCTCGGCATCCTGCCCCTCGGGGCCCGCCATCGTCCAGTCGAGCGCGCACGTTCAAGGGTCGAGCGCCGCGTCGTCGAGATGTGGCGTCCGATCCTGGCGACCCGGGTCGCGGCTGGACCACCGCGAGCGATCTCGCGGAGTACGCGTATTGCCCGCGCGCGCACTGGTATCGACATCACGCGCGGAACGTGCCGCTCGACCGGACCGATGCCATGGCGATCGGTCGCGGTCGTTCGTACCACGCGCGGCGCGCCGCGGAACTCAGCGCCCACGCACGTTGGGGGTACGGTCCTGTGCTCCTGGTCGTCCTCGTGGGAATCCTGCTCGTGATCGCTTCGGTGGCGGGCTGGATCCCGTGACAGCCCTCACGGACCCCGGCGTCGGCACCGCGCTCGTCCTCGGTGGGGCCGCACTTCTCTGGGGGCTTTGGAAGTTGCGCGAGCTTTCCGAGGAGCGCCGCTACGGCCGCCTCGTCGCCCTCGACGAGGGAACGCGGAGCACCCGGCTGAGCTCGGAGCGGTACCGACTCGTCGGGGAACCCGATGAGCTCCGGCGACGGCCCGATGGGCGTGTTGTGCCCGTGGAGTGGAAGAGCCGCTCGCTCCCGGAACGGAGGATCCCGGACTCCCACCGCGTTCAGGTCGAAGCCTACTGTCTCCTTGTGGAGGAGGCGCTTGGGGTCGTGCCGCCCTTCGGGATCCTCCGCTACTCGGACGGACGGGAGATCGTCATCCCGTGGGATGCGGCGGCTCGTGAGGAGGTGCTGGCGGTGCGGAGGGCGCTCGACCGGACGTACGAGGGCGAGGCCGATCCGACCCGTTCGAAGTGCGCGCGCTGTCGGTACCGCTCGATCTGCGATGCGCGGGCCGATCGCTACGGCGTCCGCGCGGCAGCGTAGGCGTCGCACCGATACGGAAGGGGGACGCGCTCGCCCCTCGGGAAGGTGGGGCTCTCCAGAACGGAGTCGCGCACGCGCTTCGCAACCTCGAGATGGACGGAGTCGGATGCCGCAGCGATGTAGCTGATCGACAGGGCGCGGTCGATGAGCTCGTCCCTCGGCATCGTGCGTTCGAAGGGGAACGAGCGCTCCTCGATCGGACCGAAGCGCGCAGAACGCGCGAACGCATCCTTCCAGATCTCGTCCTGGCTCGAGGGAGCCCCGCCACGATCGTACGATCGAATGATCGCACCGAACTGTCCGACCCAAGGAACGGACTCGTCCCGACGATTCCAGAGGAGCCCGAGCCCTCCCGAGGGACGCAGCACCCGAGCGATCTCCTCGAGGGCCTCGGCGGCGCGGAACCAATGGAACGCCTGTCCGACAACGACCGCATCGGCCGAGCCGTCGGGCAAGGGGATGGACTCCGCGGTTCCGTCGAGGGCCGCGAACCCGAGGGACCGATGGAAGACCGCCCGCATGCCTTCCGAGGGCTCGACGGCGACCAGGGAAGGGCCGAAGGCAAGGAGTCCGCGGGTGAGCTTGCCGGTCCCTGCCGCGAGGTCGACGACCGTCCTGCCCGGTTCGATCGCAAGCCGCTGCGCGAGGAATCCGAGCGCGTCCGCCGGGTACTCCGGTCGGCTCCGCTCGTAGGCTTCCGCGCCCGCGTCGAAGCCCCGTGCCGCCGCATGGATGCGCGGGGATTCCGCCATGCCGACGGTCGCCGGTCGTCGGTCGGAAAAGACCTTATGGACCCGCCGGCGACTCCCGCTCGGATGGCGTCGGAAGGGGTCGTCGAGCGCACCCTCGTCCTGGTCAAACCGGACGGTGTTCGGCGCGGCTTGTCCGGGGAGATCCTCGGGCGGCTCGAGCGCAAGGGCTTGAAGCTCGTGGCTGCGAAGCTCGTCCGTGTCTCCCAGGACCTTGCGGCGCGCCAGTACGCCGAGCACAAGGGGAAGCCGTTCTACGACGGGCTCCTCGAACACATCACCTCCGCGCCGGTCCTCGCGATGGCGATCGAAGGGCGATCGGCGATCTCCGTGGTGCGAGCCCTCGTCGGAGCCACGAACCCCCAAACCGCCGCCCCAGGAACCATCCGGGGCGACCTGGCCCTCGCGGTCACGCCGAACCTTGTCCATGCCTCGGACTCGCCGGACTCCGCGGCGCGCGAGCTCGCGCTCTACTTCGAGCCCCGGGAGTACCAGTCCTACACGAGGCTCGATCACGAGTGGGTGTGAGCGCGGCTTCGACGATCGAGGCTGCGGTTCGCGCTCTCGATCGGGGAGCCCTCGTGGTGTATCCCACCGACACCCTGCTGGGCCTCGGGGCCTTGGCGACCCACCGCGATGCGGTGGAACGCGTCCATCACGCCAAGGGACGTGCGCGGTCGGGACCGATGTCGATCGCAGTTTCGTCGTATGAGGAGATCGAACCGTGGTGTGACCTCACACCGCTCTCCCGTCAGGTGGCTCGAGATCGGCTACCGGGTCCGGTCACACTTCTCCTGCGCTCGAGCGCACGCGCGCGGCGGGAGCTCTCTCCTCGCGTGATCGGGCCTTCCGGGATCATCGGGATCCGGATTCCCGATCACCCGACGGCGCGGGAGCTTGCCCGCCGCGCAGGTCCCCTCATCGCGACCTCGGCCAATCGCCACGGCGAGCCTCCCGCGCGGTCGGTCGCGGAAGCGCGGCGCGTCTTCGGGCGCGAGGTCGCCGTCTACCTCCCCGCCCACCCCTCGCCACGCGGTCGGCCCTCGGAGATCCTCGACCTTACCCATGGAACGCCCCAACGGACGCTCCGGAGGTAGACCGTGGCCCCGCGACCGGAGGATCTGCCGCGCTGGCGCGCCGCCGGGAAGATCAGCGCCGCGGCCCGCGACCTCGGTGTTCGAGCCTGCGTGCCGGGCGCCCTCCGCCGCGAGGTCGCGGAAACGATCGAAGCGTTCATTCGATCGCGTGGAGCGGAGCCCGCGTTTCCCTCGAACCTGTCGCGGAACAGCGAGGCCGCGCACTACACCCCTTCCGCCGACGATGGCGAAACCTTCCGCGAGGGCGACCTCGTCAAGGTCGACGTCGGCGCCCACCTCGATGGCGCGATCGCCGACACCGCGATCACGACCGAGGTCGGCGGGGGCCGACGGCACGACCACCTGCGCGCGGCCGCGCATGACGCCGTCGAGGCGGGGATCGGCGCGGTGCGCGCAGGCGTCCACGTGGACGACCTCTCGAGGGCGATCGAAGCCGCCATCCACCGTCGGGGGTTGAAGCCGATCTCGAACCTCACGGGGCACACCATCGAGCGCTACCTCCTCCACGCGGGCAAGTCGATCCCGAACGCGTCCGGCATGAGCGACGAGCGGCTCGAGGAAGGGGAGGTCGTCGCGATCGAGCCGTTCGCGACCAACGGCGCCGGATCCATCCGGAACGGCCCCTTCGGAAACATCCTGCGCTTCCGGGAGCGACCCGGTCCGGGGGACGCGGCGGCCTCCCGCTGGTTCGAGCGGTTTCGCACGCTTCCGTTCACCGCGCGATGGATCGAGGCCGGCGAACGTGAGGGATTGAAGCGCCTGCGCCGCCAGCTCCAGAGCTATCCGGTGTTCGTGGAAGCGGGGAGCGGCCTCGTCGCGCAGGAAGAGCACACCGTGCTCGTCACGGCGACCGGCGCTGAGGTGCTCACCCGAACGTAGGCCCGGACCGGAGCCGGAACCACCTCGCCTCGTTCCCTCGGGCGGAGCCTTGAAGGGGGGGACGGACTGACTCGCCGGGGATGGTGGAACTTTCCGGAAGCCCGTCGGGAGCCCCCAGCGAGCCCGGCCAAGATTCCTCGCGGACGCGAGGGGTCCTGATCATCCTCTCCGCGACCGCCCTGATGGTCACGTACGTCGAGACCATGATCATCCCAGGGCTCACCCAATTCCAGTCGTTCTTCGGTGGGGCGCCCCTCAGTTCGATCACGTGGATCCTCTCCTCCTACCTCCTCGTCGGCGTCGCCGTGACCCCGATCGCGGGGAAGCTCGGCGACATCTACGGGAAGAAACGCGTCCTCGTCGGGATCCTCGCGGTCTACTTCGTCGCCGTCACCCTCGCGGGGTTCAGCCCGAACCTCGGCGACGCGATCGGGATGACCCGGGCGAACGAGCTCTACCTGCTGATCGCGATCCGCGCGGTGCAGGGTGTCGGCATGGCGATGTTCCCGATCGCGTTCGCCCTCATTGGGGAGGAGTTCCCGAAACCCAAGGTAGCCGCGGCGCAGGGTATCGTCTCGGCGATGTTCAGCGCCGGCGCGTCGATCGGGCTCTTCGGCGGCGCTTGGATCACGCAGACGTTTGGGTGGCAGCTCACCTACCACACCGTGATCCCGATCGCCCTCCTCGTGCTCGCCCTCACCGTCGTCTACCTCCGGGAGTCGAGGGTCCGCCTCGTCCAGCCGATTGACGTGCCGGGTTCGGTGTTCCTTGCCTCGTCGATCGCGTTCTTCCTGCTCGGCCTCACCGAGGGACCGACCTGGGGCTGGGGGAAGTGGACCCCCTACGCGCTGGCCGGGGTGCCCGTTGGTGTGCCGGAGTTCTTCCTGCTCGCCGCAGTCCTTCTCGCGCTCTTCGTCGTCTGGGAGCTCCGCACCGCGCGGCCGATCATCGACTTCGCGAAGCTCGGCGAGCGGAACATCCTCCTGTCCAATGCGGTGGGCTTCTTCGCGGGGATCGCGATGTTCATGATGTTCGTCGGGATCGTTGCGCGTGCGGAGGCGCCCTCGCCGGTCGGGCTCGGGAAGACTCCGCTCGAGTTCGGCTACTACAGCCTTCCGACGACGCTCGTCAACATG
>JAKIWU010000149.1 GCA_022749905.1 Thermoplasmata archaeon | reverse complement strand
TGAAGAGCCTGATCCGGCCCTCCACGATCGTCTACCCGTTCGAGCGGCTCGAGGACCCGAAGTTCCGGGGCGAAGTGGACGTGGCCTCCGGCCGTCCGATCGGCGTGGGCGCCGTCTGGGACAACTACCGAGGGGTTCACGCGCTCAACATCGCCACCTGCATCTCGTGCAACCTCTGCCAGACGAGCTGCCCGGACCTCTGCATCGACATGGTGACGGTGCCGGGCGGCGACCCGAAGCACCCGAAGAAGTGCCCGCAGATCGACTACGGGAAATGTAGCTACTGCGGGTTCTGCTCCGACGCGTGCCCGGAGGGCTGCCTCACGATGACGACGCGCTACGAGCTCGCCGTCGCGAAGCGCTCGGACATGATCTACTCGCCCCAGAAGATGTACGAGGTGTTCCAGCGCAAGCTCCCCATGCAGCCGATCCGCGTGGAGCGCCCCGAGAACGAGGACGCGATCCTCCTCGATCCGCCCATCTGCATCGGCTGCAACGCCTGCGCCCGCGACTGCCCGACGCAGTGCATCACCATGCTCGACATCCCGAAGCCGGTCGCGAAGGCCGGGGAGAAGCTCGCCAAGCGGATCTGGAAAGAGCCGGTCATCAACGACTCCGACTGCGTCCGCTGCGGCACCTGCATCGCGGTCTGCCCGAAGGAGTGCCTCTTCTGGGGGACGCACCCGTGAGCCTCGAGGAGCTCGCGTTCCTCGGGCTCGCCTTCGCCGCGCTCCTCACCGCGACCCTCGCCCTTCTCGCGCGCGAGCTCGTGCACACGATCCTCTGGGTCGCAGGGTTCTTCCTCGTCCTCTCGGCGATCTACTTCCTCCTCGAGGCCCCCTTCCTCGGCGTCCTCCAGCTCGGGATCTACGCGGGTGCGGTAACGATCTTGCTCCTCTTCGGAATCATGGTGACGCGGAAGCGGATCTTCTCGCGAGAGGCGGTCACCGGGCTCACCGGCGGCCCCGTCGTGCTCGCCGGACTCTCGCTCACCCTCGTCGTCGTGGGGGCCTCCACGCTCCCGGCGGGGCCGACGCCGGTTCACAGCTACGAGCCCGCGCTCCTTTCCTCGGCGCTCTTCAACACCTACGGCCCTTGGCTCCTTCTGCTCGGGCTTGTCATGCTGGCGGCCCTCGCCGGCGCGATCTACCTCGTGCGGGAGGAGCGGGTCTGACCGAGCTCTCCCCCGAGGCGTTCCTCGCCCTCTCCGCTGCCCTCCTCGGGATCGGCGTCTTCGGCATCCTCACCCGGAGGAACTTCATCCTCCTCCTCATCGCGATCGAGATCGCGATGAACGCCGCGATCCTGAACTTCGTCTACTTCGCGGCGTTCTCGGGAAGCTCGCAGGGGCTCTCGGGCCAGGCGATCGCGGTCGTCGTGGTCGGGCTCGCGGCGACGGAGGTCGCCGTCGGGCTCGCCATCGTGCTCGCCCTGAACCGGCTCCGCGGCTCGATCAATGTCGCCGAGGCCTCCGCGCTCAAGCTGTAGGGAGGGGCCGAAGTGACGACCTTCCTGATCCCGGTCACGGACGCGTGGCTCGTCCCCGCGCTCACGCTCGTCGCGTTCCTCATCGTCGGGCTCGGGGGCGAGCGCATGCGCCGCCTCGCCTTCGGCGGCTGGGTCGCGGTCGGATTCGCCGGGGCGGCGATGGCGGTCGGGATCCTTGTCGCGCTCGATGAGCTCCACACGCCGGGGAGCTACCAGGACCAGTCGTTCACGTGGCTCTCGATCCCCGGCTCCCCCGGTCCGTTCCCCCACGGCCTCTCGCTCGTGATGGGCACCCTCGTCGACCCGATCTCGGCGCTGATGCTCCTCGTGGTCACGATCGTGGGCTTCCTCGTGATGCTCTACTCGATCGAGTACATGCACCGCGACAAGGGTCTGCCGCGGTACTACGCGCTCCTTTCGCTCTTCCTCACGTCGATGACGGGGCTTGTCCTCTCGGACAATCTGCTCGAGTTCTTCCTCTTCTGGGAGCTCGTCGGCGTCTGCTCCTATTTCCTCATCGGCTTTTACTACGAGAAACCGACCGCGGCGAGCGCGGCCAAGGAGGCGTTCCTCGTCACGCGCGTCGGGGACGTCCTCTTCCTCCTCGGGGTCTTCCTCTACTTCGCGACGTACGCCACGAGCGGTCCCGGCGCCGGTTGGGCCGCCTCCGGCTTCAAGTTCTCCCTCGGAAACCAACCGTTCCTTGCGGGGACGATGGGCGCGAACACGCCGACGCTCACGATCGCAGGGCTCCTCATGCTC
>JAKIWU010000148.1 GCA_022749905.1 Thermoplasmata archaeon | reverse complement strand
GGGGCCAGCCATGTCCTCACCAGGAGGCGCGGCAGGCCCCGGTGCGCCCTCCCCGGCGCAGCACCGAGAGTCCCGATGGATCGGGCAGGGCTACGCCGACATCACGAAGCTCCGAGAGATCGCGGCGCGCCATGAACGCCTTGCGACACGCAATCAGGCGCGGGCGGCCAGGATCCAGACGCGTATCGACAAGCTCCGCCACAACGCGACCGTCCTGCGGGAGAAGGCGCAGAAGGTCCTCGAGCGGATCCCGGAGCTCCAGCAGGAGATCGCGCAGCACGAGAAGGACATCCAAGGAGGGACCCAGCGCGGCGGGATCACCGCCGTGGGTTCGGACATCACGGGCCTCCAGCTCCGCGTCCGCAAGCTCCAGCAGAAGATCGTGAACCTCCAGCACAAATCGCGCGTGCTCGAGCACCGCGCGTCCCAGCGGACGCAAAAGAGCGCCGAGCTCAAGGTCCGGGTCGACCGCTTCCTCGAGCAGGCCCGACTCGAGGAGCAGGAGGCCCTGAGCTTCCGAGATCGCGCGGACCGGCTCCAGCTCGCGACCGAGGGCGAAGTGGCCGCCCGCCTGACCGGCGTGCCGCCCCCGGCGGAAGCGTCCAGCCCGCCGCACGCCCCGCCATGAGGCTCATCGTCACGGTCGGGATGCCGGGGTCCGGCAAGGACGAACTGATCGAGGTCGCCCGCCAGCTCGGCCTCGCGACGCTCAAGATGGGCGACCTCGTCCGCGACGAGACGCGCCGGCGGGGCCTTCCCCTCAACAATGCGAACATCGGGCGCATCGCGAACGAGGAACGGGACAAGCACGGAGCCGCCGTTTGGGCCCAGCGCGCGATCGCGAAGCTCACCGAGACCAAGATGCTCGTGGACGGATGCCGCTCCGATGCCGAGGTAACGGTCTTCCGGCACCACTTCGGGGATCTCTTCGTCCTCGGGATCTACTCCTCGCCGGAGACGCGGTACGATCGGCTGATGCGCCGGGCTCGCGGCGACGATGGCCAGAACCTTCAGGAGTTCTACGACCGGGACCGACGCGAGTTGAAGTGGGGCATCGGCAACGCCTTCACGCTCGTCGATGGCATGCTGCTGAACGAAGGGTCGCTCGAGGAGTTCCGTCGCATCGCGCGGAGCACCCTCGAGGGGATCCTCAAGCGCGACGGCTAGGGTCGGGGGGAGCTCGCCGGGCCACGTGCCGGTGAAGCGCGGCATCCCGTCCGCCGTCGGTCGCGACCGAAAGGTTAAGCCCGGGGCCCCCTAGCGCGGCGTCAGAGGACCGGTGCGGGCGGTCGTCAAGCAGCATCGCGCTCCCGGCGGCGAACTCACCACGGTTCCGGACCCCGTACCGAAGGACGAGGAGGTCCTGATCGCGGTCCGTGGGTCCTCGCTCTGCGGCACCGACGTCCACATCTGGGAGTGGAACGCCTGGGCGCAAGAACGCGTCCGTCGCGTCCCGATGATCTTCGGCCACGAGGTGAGCGGTGAGGTGGTCAAGGTCGGGCGCAGCGTGCACAGCCTCTCGGTGGGGGACCACGTCTCGGCCGAGACCCACATCGCCGACGGTACCTGCTACCAGTGCCGAACGGGGAAGATGCACATCTGTGCGAACGTCGAGGTCCTCGGGGTGGACCGGGACGGGGTGTTCGCGGAGTACGCCGTCCTCCCGGAGCAGAATGCCTGGAAGAACGATCCGCACCTCGATCCCGCGCTCGCTTCGATCCAGGAGCCTCTCGGGAACGCGGTGCACGCGCTCCTGCCCGAGGATACCGTCGAGGATGTTGCGGGCAAGATCGTCCTCGTGACCGGGTGCGGACCGATCGGGCTCCTCGCGATCGCGGTGGCGAAAGAGTTCGGGGCACGGACGGTCCTCGCGACCGAGGTGAACCCGCTCCGGCTCGCCCTGGCGCGCAAGATGGGCGCGGACCTCCTCTTCAATCCGCGCGAGCTCGGTGACGCGACCTCCCAAGCGATCCGCGATGCGACCGGAGGCCACGGCGTGGACGTCGCGTTGGAAATGTCCGGCCACCCGCTGTCGCTCCGCGTGGCCTTCGAGACCCTCACCCCGGGCGGGAGGGTGTCCCTTCTCGGCCTCTTCGATCAGAGCTTGCCCATCGACGTGAACAACGGGATCATCTTCCGGTCGGCACGCGTCCATGGCATCTTCGGGCGTCGGATGTTCGAGACGTGGTACACGGTGAAGGGACTCCTCGACCGTGCGGCCTTCCGCGAGAAGATGGCCCAGATCATCACGCACCGCCTCCCCATCGCGGACCTCGGT
>JAKIWU010000147.1 GCA_022749905.1 Thermoplasmata archaeon | reverse complement strand
TTACCGGGACATCCGGTTCTCGAAGGACAAGAGTCCCTACCGGACCTCGGTGGGGATCCACTTCATGCACGAGGCGAACCGGACGTCCGACGAGTCCCTTCCGGGATTCTTCTTCCACCTTGCGCCGGGCGACTCCTGGGTCTACTCGGGGATGTGGCAGGCGGAGCCCGGGAGGCTGAACCGCATCCGACAGGCGATCGTGGATCGTCCGAGGGATTGGAAGAAGGTCCGTGGGGCCGTTCCCGAGCTCGAGGGTGAATCGTTGAAGCGTGCCCCACCGGGCTACGACCCGGCGCACCCTCTGATCGACGACCTCAAGCACAAAGGCTTCACCTCGGGCCTCGAGCTCAAGGAGACGACGGTTACCCGACCTGACTTTCCGGATGCGTTCGTGGGGGCGTGCCGGACGCTCGACCCCCTGAACCGGTTCCTCGCGCGCGCGATCAGCGTACCGTACTGAAAGACGTTCGTGCTCCGCTCAAGACCCGGGAACGCCCGGCGACCGTGACGCGTGACCCTAGCGGTCGTGAGGTTCGGATTTGCGCCTCAAGAACGAACGAAATCGGGTTAATAGGGGCCGGACTCGGACGGAACGTGGACGCCGAGTTCTACGCGATTGCGAGCTCGCTCCTTGTCCTCAGTTCGCTCCTTGTCTTTCTCACCGTTCGCGCGGGGCTGCAAACCTACCGCCTCCGGGACCGGTACGGGGCGATGTGGGGGAGCGGCCTCGGGCTCGCGGCGGCTGCCATGCTCGTCGAGAGCGTCGTCTACCTCGGGATCGTTTCCAGCACGCTCCTCCAGCTCTACGTCTTCCTCTCGGCCGCGATCGTCGGCATCCTCTCGCTCGGGGCGACCAAGGTGCTCCACAGTCAGCGTGGGGAGCGGGCGTACACCGCGTTCATCCTGACGGCCTGCAGCGTCGTGGCGGTCGCGTGTGGACTTACGACCCTCCCCACGTCCATGGTCACCGGTGGGATTATCACCGGAAACCCCCCCACGTCCTTGCTGATCCTTTCGTCCGTCGTCACCGTCCCAGCCACGATCGTGCTCCTCGTGTCCGCCGGGGCGACCCTTCGGCGCTCCTGGAGGTGGCAGACACTCCTCCTCGTCGGAGGCGCGATCATCCTGGGGGCCGGAGGGACGCTGTACATCGCTTCGTTCCCGGTCGCGCTCTACTACGCCGAGTTCCTCGGGATCGTCCTCCTGTTCTTCGGGCTCGTCAGCCTGCCCCACCCCTCCGCGGCCCCGACCCAGCACTCGATCGGGGCGGCCGCCCACTAACGCGCCCTCGATTTGCACCGGGGAAAGATCCTCGGAACACGGTAGCGCATTCGCCACGTGTGGATGCACCGGAAGCAGTGTGCCATTCGAACCTGACGGCGCGTTACCGGTGTGCACCCGCAGGTCACGACAGGAGCAATTTGCTCAGGGTTATCGGCGGAGGTAGACCAGGTGAACTCGGCTCGAGTCGGCAATGCCGAACGGATCATGAGCCGCGGGAGGGAATCGAACCCTCGACCTGCTCCTTACCAAGGAGCCGCTCTACCGACTGAGCCACCGCGGCGCAAGGGCTCCGGACGCGACTCGCCTCTTCTCCTTTCCGCCGGAACGTGCCCTCGCTCACCGGTCGACCGAATCCCCGGCCGCGGGAGTCGACGGCAGAGCGGAAGCGTCCCTTCGGGGAGCCGGCGTCCAGGGCCTCTTTTCCAGGAAGGCCTTCAGTCCCTCCCGCTGGTCCCGGGTGCCGAACAGCTCCTTCCAGAGATCGAGCTCGAGGGCGAGCCCCGATGCGAGAGCCCGATCGATCGAGGGGGCCATCGCCCGCTTCGCGGCGGCGAGCGCCGTCGACGATTTCGTCGCGAGTTCGTGCGCCAGGCTGCGGGCGCTCTCGAGGAGCGCGGTCCGCTCCACCACGCGGAGCACGAGCCCCATCGCCAGGGCATCCGGGGCGCTCACGGAACGTCCCGTCAAGATCCACTCCCGTGCCCTCGCCGCACCGATGCGTCGCGGCAGGCGTTGAGTACCCCCCCAGCCTGGCATGATCCCCAGGTCGATCTCCGGCTGACCGAATCGCGCATCGTCGCTCGCGACGATGAAGTCGCAGGCCAGCGCGATCTCGCATCCGCCCCCAAGGCAGGCCCCGTGGACAGCGGCGATCACGGGCAACGGTAGGTCCTCGAGCGCGACCGTCACGCCCTGCCCACGGGCTCCGTGAACTGCGGCCTCAGCTGGGCCGAGCCCTGCCATCTCGCGGATATCGGCGCCGGCCGCGAACGCCTTCGGGGCGCCGCTCGCGAGGATCAGGACGCGCGCTTGAGGCTCGTGCTCGACCTCCGCGATCCGCTCGCGCAGCGCTTCGAGTA
>JAKIWU010000146.1 GCA_022749905.1 Thermoplasmata archaeon | reverse complement strand
GTCGCCGCCGAGGTCGGACCGGCCCTCGAGGGCGTATGCCCCACCGGCCCCCCGAGCGCAGAAGCCCAACGATTCGTACTCGACGATCTCGGAGATCGAGAAGCAATCGTGGATCTCGGCAAAGTCGAGGTCCGAAGGACCGATACCGGCGCTCCGGTAGGCTTCCTCGGACGCCTTCCGAAGGCCACCCCAGTCGGTGAGCGATCCGGCGTGCGCGAGATTGTGAAAGTCGGAGTACTGCCCCGTCCCGCGGATCCACGCGGGGGTGTCGGTGTACTGGCGCGCTCGCTCCGCCGCCACGAGGACGACGGCAGCGGCACCGTCCGTCATCGACGAGCAATCCCCGAGACGGAGCGGCGGTGCCACCATCGGCAGGCGCCCGAGCTTCGCCCGGTCGAACTGTTTCTCGAAGAACTGCGCCGTCGGGTTCGAGTTCGCGAAGCGGTGGTTCTTCTCGGAGACGGCCGCGAGGGCCTCCTCGGTGGTTCCGAATTCCTTCATGTGACGCTGGGCGACCATCGCGAAGAACGGCGGCGCGGTCGCACCATGCGCGCCGTCCCACGCCCGGTCGAGGACGCAGGCCATCGCGGTGTTGGCCTCGGCCATCGACGGGAGGTTCATCTTCTCGACGCCCGCGACGACCGCGACATCCGAGAGACCCGCGGCGATCGCGGCGTACGCGCTCCGGATCGCCGATTGGCCCGAAGCGCAGGCGAGCTCGGTTCTCTGCAGGATCTTGTGCGGGGTGAGGCCCATCTGCTCCGCGCAGAACGGCGCGACGTGCGACTGGAACGCGAAGCGCTCCGGTTCCGCAGCGCCAACAAAGAGGGAGTCGACGTCCTTGGCGTCGAGCCCGGGCATCGCGCGGAAGAGCGCTGCACCCGCCTCTTGGGCGAGCTCGGCCCACGTCGCGGAGCGCACGCCCCATTTCGTCGTCGCGCCGCCGACGAGGGCGACCTCGCGGCGTTCGCTCATGCCGCCTCTGCGCGAACGGCCTCGGCGACCCGGTCCCCGGCACCCGTGGTCGAAACGGTCCCCCCCTGGTCGTAGGTACGCGCCGTGCCGGCGCGCAGCACCTTCCCGATCGCGCTCTCGAGCCGAGCGGCCTGACGCTCGAGAGAGGGATCGTGGTGCCGCTCCGCGATCCAGCGCAGGAGCATCTCGAGGGCGAAGAACGTGGCGAACGGGTTCACGTCGTTGCGGCCCGCGTGTTTCGGTGCCGAGCCATGGACCGGCTCGAACATCGCGTGCTCCGCGCCGATGTTGCCGCCCGCAGCGAACCCCATCCCGCCCTGGAGGACGCTCGCGAGGTCGGTGATGATGTCGCCCATCATGTTCGTCGTGACGACGACGTTGTAGCGCTCCGGATTCCGGACGACCCACTGCGTGAAGGCATCGACGTAGGCGTAGTCGCGCTCGATGTCGGGGTATTCGGCCCCGACGCGGTCGAAGGTCTCGCGGAAAAAGCGACAGCCCTCAAGAACATTCGACTTGTCGACGCAGGTGAGTCTCCGCACCCCATCCTCGGGTGCGCCCCGCGCTCGCGTGCGAGCGAGCTCGTAGGCCTTTCGGATGATGCGCTCGGCGCCCTTGCGCGTGATGACGCGTGTGTCGACCGCGAGCTCGGTCTCGTTCGCCCGCGTGAGCCGGCCGTGGAGCGGCGCGTAGAGGTCCTCCGTGTTCTCCCGGAGGATGACGAAATCGACCTTCTCCGGGGACCAGACTTGCCGAAAGTCCCCGCTGATCTTGTGGACCACGCCGGGGTAGAGCCGGCACGGGCGTACGTTCGCGAAGAGATCGAGCGACTGCCGAAGGCCGAGGACGAGCGCCGCCCCGGCAATATCGCCCGAAGGGAGGGAGACGCCGGGCCATCCGACGGCGCCGAGGAGAATGGCGTCAGCCTTCCGGGCCGCGTCGAGGGACTCCGGTTCGACCTCCCGCCCGGTCTCCTGATAGTGCCGCGCGCCTCCCGGACGCTCGTCGAGCCGCCACGGCGCTGGGCCACCTTCCGCGAGCGCGTCGAGGACCTTCCGGCCCTCCCGGAGGACCTCCGGTCCCGTACCGTCGCCCGGAAAGAGAACGATCGAGTACCCGCCGGACTTCATGGAGGGGCCGCCTTTCCCTCGGCGCGCAGCCTCCGTCGGACAGTTTCGACGAGGCCGCCGGCGTCCAACATCTCAAGGAGGTGGGTCGGGAGCGGTGGGAACGTGATCGATTGCCCCGTGCGGACGTTTGTGACCCGGCCCCCGCGCATCTCGATCCGGGCGGGGTCGCCCTTCTCGAAGAGGGCGCGAACGCCACGGGCTTCGATGGTGGGGAGCCCGAGGTTGATGGCGTTGCGGAACCTGATGCGGGCGAACGAGTCAGCGACGAGCGCCCCCACACCGATGGCGAGGAGGGCGGCAGGGGCGTGTTCCCGACTCG
>JAKIWU010000145.1 GCA_022749905.1 Thermoplasmata archaeon | reverse complement strand
CTCGACATCGACTTCCACCAGGATGGCCGCACCTTGTTCCCCGGCACGGGGGAGGTCGTGGAGACGGGACGGGGGGATGGTGCGGGCCTGAAGGTCAACGTGCCTCTCGTTCCAGGGTCCGGCGATCGCTCGTTCCTCGGGGTGTTCCAGCGGATCGTACCGCCCCTTCTCGACGACTTTCGCCCCGACCTCATCGTCCTCCAGCACGGCGTCGACGGCCACGTCGACGATTCCCGGGCAGGTCTGCGCTACAGTCCCGCTGCCTACGTCACGGTCGTCGAGACCCTTCTCGCCGCCTCCGAGCGACTGTGCTCGAGTCGGCTCCTCGTGACCGGGGGAGGCGGCTACACCCCGGCCAACCTCTGCAGAGTGTTCGCTCGGGCTGGATTCCTCCTCGCCGGAAAACCGCTGCCCACCGGGGCTACCCCAGCGTCCTGGCAGCAGGAGTACCGGTCGGCCATGCGAGCCCCCGCTCCCGCGACCTGGATCGAGTCTCGGGGGCTCGGCGAGAACCGGGTCGGGGATGCGCAATCGGATCGGTTGGTCGGTCGTCTCGAGGAGGCTCTCGGCCGCCGGTTCCCCGGACCGTGACGGCCCTACCAGGTCGGCCGCCGTTCGAGGGACCCGCGTGGCGGTGGACGTTGACCGAACCCCCGCCGTCCTCCTGAGCGACCGCCCGAGGATCCGCCGCGGGGTCCTCGGCGTGGCCCTTCGCGACGGCGGCCCAGACCCCCCCGCGGGGGGCCGGAGTGACGCTCGGGCGCCGGACGGTCGTAGGCGAACCCTGGAACGGTCGCGCGGCGGATCGCGATGCCGAGGAGCTGCTCGATGCGCGCGAAGTCGTCCTCCTCCTCGCGGGCGAGGAGCGTGAACGCGTCCCCGAAGTGTTGGGCGCGCGCCGTTCGCCCCACGCGATGGATGTACACTTCGGGCTCCTCCGGGACGTCGTAGTTCACGACGTGGCTCACGGCTTCGACATCGATGCCGCGGGCCGCGATGTCGGTGGCCACGAGAACGCGATGGCGTCCCGTCCGGAACCCCTCGAGCGCGCGGACCCGTTGCCCCTGGCTGCGATCGCCGTGGATGACGCCGGCGTCGATCCTCGATCGTTGCAGCTGGAGAGCGACCCGATCCGCGCGGCGCTTCGTCCGCACGAAGACGAGCACGCTCGTCATCGTCTCATCGCGCAAGAGCTCGACGAGGAGTTCGGTCTTGAGGTGCGACGGCACCGGGAGAGCGAGGTGCGTGACGCCGACGGCCGCCGCCGCTTTCGCATCGACCTGCACGGTCTTGGGATCGGTGAGGAAATCCCGCGCGAGGCGCACGACCTCGGGGGGCATCGTCGCGGAGAACAGCATCGTTTGGCGGCGCCGTGGGAGCTCGGCGAGGATCCTCCGGACGTCGGGGAGGAAGCCCATGTCGAGCATCCGGTCCGCCTCGTCGAGGACGAGGATCCGCAGGTCGCGGAAGTCGACGTACCCGCGGGACATGTGGTCGAGGAGCCGCCCGGGGGTCGCGACGATCACGTCCGCGCCTCCTCGGAGGGCGCGCTCCTGGTCGCCCATCCCGACCCCCCCGTAGACCGCGGCACCCCGGAGGCGCGTGTGCTTGCCGAGCTTCGCGAGGAACCCTTCCGCCTGGAGCGCGAGCTCACGCGTCGGGGTCAGGACGAGCGCATGGAGTCGGCCGCGCTCCACGTCGAGAAGACGCTCGAGGATGGGGAGGAGGAACGCCGCCGTCTTGCCGGTCCCCGTCTGGGCGCTCCCGATGAGGTCGCGTCCCCCGATCGCCTCGGGGATGGTCCGGCGCTGGATCGGGGTCGGGGTGTCGTAGCCCAGTTCCTGGATCCCCCGCCGCAGCTTGGGATCGAGGTGCATGTCGTCAAAGGTAGACTCCTTCTCGGAGGTGCTCTCGTCCTTGCCTGTTCCCATGTTCGGCGCCGAGTCTTTCGACAGCGGGCGCAACCGGGGAGTGAGTTAAGGATACCTCGACCCCGAGATGCCCGAAAAACTCGTCCGCGGAAGTTGTATATTCCGGGGAAAGCTCCGCCGCCTAATGAGCGCTCTGAGCGGCTTTCGGCGAATGCGACTCTCGAGGATCGCGATCCTAACGGGGCTCTTGGCCACCCTCGCGCTCACCGTACCATGGGCGGCCGCCTCGGGATCGGGCTACAACCTTTCGTATAGCCGTGCGGCGGGGAGCACCTCAGTGGGCGCCGTTGATCTGACGAGCGTGAGCAGCAGCGATACCGGTGCGAGCAATCTGACGATCTCCTTCACCGTAAGTGGGACGCCCGATCTCCAAAGCTCGAACTACTTCTACTTCGTCTGGTTCGGCGGGTCCTCCGCGGGGAACGCGACCGGATATGTGAGCTTCTCGAACTCCGCCACTGGGTCGTACTACTTCTTTTCCGGCAGCAGCTCCTCTGGCACGCTCCCG
>JAKIWU010000144.1 GCA_022749905.1 Thermoplasmata archaeon | reverse complement strand
GTCGAGCGGCTCGCCGCTCCCACTGTCCTCCCCCATCGACGGTGACGACTCGTGGAAACGGATAACACTTTGGTCGGATTCCACGTCGAGCCCGCAGCGCGAATTGGTAGCGGACCGCCCGCGACCGGAGGGGCCACGGGCTCTCCCCGCCGATCAACCGTGCCGAACGACGAACGAGACGAAGATGGCGAGGAGGATAGGGACGAGAAGAATGAGCCAGGCCGCCGGGCGCCCGAAGTTTAGCGTCCAACCGACCCCAGCACGCTTGGGCACCAGGATCGCCGAGTCGCCCGGGTTGTAGTAGATGGCGCCCGCGCGCCAGTAGCGGTCGTCATCGCGAACGTTCGGGAAGCTGGGGGCGGGCGCCCCCGCGACCGCCACCCGGCTCCCCATCTGTCCGGTGCGGATGGCCACCGTCGCGAAGACAACGGCGTACCCTACGAGGAGCAAGAGAGGGACGGTGACGACGAGCCCTGCCGGGATGGCGAGGCCCCAGGTGGCGAGCCCGGCGAAGAAGATCGACAGATTGACCACGGTGCAGAGCCCGAAGAGCCCCCAGCGCATCCGTCGCAGGAAGACGCGGGACCGGAGCGCCGACGCCTCCGGGCTGGCCGGGTCTAGCCGAAGCGGCGCGCGGAGGCTAAGGTAGGTGAGCCCCAGCAGCAGCGCTGTGACACCGGCGGAAAGCTCGACCGGGAGGAAGAACACGCCGATGCTCTTCGGGGCGTAGGAGTTGGGGATCCCCGACGAATCGAAGTGGGTTGGGAGGAGCGCGGGCGCACCAGCGTAGAGGAAGAGGCCCGCTACGACCTCGGCGAGTAGGACGCCGAGGGGGACGACCGCGCCGAGCATCAGACCGTCCTCCGCTTCCGGCTCACCGACGGCGACGACCGCAACGTCCCGCGAGCTGGCCGCCCATCCCCGGACCCTCTTCAGCTCTCGGACGCGTCGGTAGGCGAGATAGTAGACGAGGAAGTAGGGCGCAACGACAAGCTCGAGCGAGATTAGAACGAGCGGGGTGGCCGAGACCGCGAGGAGCAACGCGGCGATCGCTGCGAGGCCCACCGTTACCGCGAGCCAGTCCACTCGGTACCCCCGAAGGATCTCGAGGAGCGCGGGGCCCGCCTTCTCTCGCGCCGGAACTCGCACGCCGAAGGCGAGGCTAGCCGGGGAGACCACAGGGATCGCCCAGGTCGCGTACGCGAGGAGCCCGAGGAGGAGGAGGACCCCCAGGGTCACGCCGTTGAGGGGGAGCACGGGTCTACGGCCTCCGGTGCGGCGCGGGGTTCCCGACCGCCTTGAGGAGCACGCCGATGCGCCGGACGAGCTCCGTGCGATCCACCCCGCGGGCGAGGCCCTCACTCAACAGCCGCCGCTGAGCATCCTCCCACTCCTTCGACGGATCCGCCTCGGACGCCGAGGCGCCCCGAACGACGAACCTCTGGCTTCGGTCAACCCCGACGAATCCATTTTGGCGGAGCACGTCGTACGCCCGGTGGACCGTGTGGAGGTTCACACCCAGCTCCTCCGAGAGCCGACGGAGGCTCGGCAGCGGGGTTCCGGCGCGCAGCGCTCCAGATCCGATCGCGGCCACGATCCCGTCCCGCAACTGTAGGTAGATGGGTCGTGGCGAACGAAAATCGACCTGCAAGATGGGCCCGACCGCACGAGGGGAAGCCGCCTTCCGAAGCGGTGATCGGGGTAGAGGCATGGGATTGTTCTAGAACAGGTAGAACGGTAGCGAATAAGAAGCTTGCTGCCGCGCGTCGCCCGATTCCGTCGCGCGGCTAGGGAAACTCTTATTCTCGGTCCCCGCTCCGTCGGCCGGCGTGGGCCGGTAGATCAGCCCGGAAGATCGCTACCTTGGCAAGGTAGAGGCCGCGAGTTCAAAGGACGCCGGCGAGCGCCGACGTCGGAAACTCTCGCCCGGTCCACTCCTCCGGAGCGCCCCCTCCGGCTCCTGTCGAACCCCCCGGACGACAGCTGGACGGAACGCTTTATAGCTCGGCCCGGTTCGGCCCGTCCCGTGGAAATCGAGCTCCGCGAGAAGATCGCGGGGGAGGTCGTGCTCTCGCCCCACCCGGGCCGGACGCTACGCAAGTGGCGCGAGGATTTCGGAGTCTCGCAGCGGGACCTCGCCCGAAGCTTGTCCACCGTCCCGTCGGTGGTCTCCGACTACGAGTCGGAGCGTCGGGCCAGCCCGGGCGCCGCGTTCATCCGGAAGTACATCGATGCCCTCATGGCCGTGGACAGCCACACGGGCGGGAAGGTGGCCCAGCGCCTCGGCCTGCGAACTCACTCGGACGGAGTGCTGGCGCTGCGCGAGTTCTCGGTTGCGATCCCGCTCCGGACCCTGGCAGATCGCCTCGATGCCAAACCCGTCGGCCACGTGGACATCCATCGAGACATCCATGGATACACGCTCCTCGACGCACCTCGCGCGATCCTTTCGATAGATTCGTCGCGGTTCGTGGAGGTGTACGGCTGGACCACACAGCGAGCGCTCATCTTCTCGAACGTGAAGTAC
>JAKIWU010000143.1 GCA_022749905.1 Thermoplasmata archaeon | reverse complement strand
CGTCTGCCGACGCACAAACTTTCGTCGGGTCGCTGTGGTCGCTCCCGCACCTACCGGCGGCCCCGTTGGGACTCGAGCTCGGAGTCGGCGCTGGCCAGCCCCCGCCGGTGGGGATCCCGCGGCTGAGCGACCGCCGCCAGCAATGCCGGCGCTTCGGGTACGGCTCTCCTCAGGCCGCGGCTTCGTAGTAGTACTCGCCTTTCTCCCGCTGCTCGCGATCGAGGGCGGAACCCTCCCGGTTGATCCTCGGACGGAGCGTCTCGGGGTCGCGGCGGAAGGTAATCTTGACCTGGGCGAGGAGCCGGTTCATCCCTTCCCGCATCGGGAATGGACCTTCTCCGACACCTTCGGCCCCGCCGCTCTCGGGGTGGAAGACGAGGAGGCCGTCGCACGCGAGGTCCAGGAAGTAGACGTCGTGGTCGACGACGAGCGCCGTGCAGGCCTGACGCTCCACCTGCCGCCGCACGATCCGCGCCATCCCCATCCGTTCGTCCGCGTCGAGGTAGGCGGACGGTTCGTCGAGGAGGTAGAGCGAGGCTGGCCGCGCGAGTGCGAGGGCGACCGCAGCGCGCTGGAGTTCCCCGCCGGAGAGGTCCGGCATCGCCACGTCCAGGATGCCGTCCAGGTGGAGCGCCGGGACGAGCTCTCGCTCGAAGAGCGCCCCGTCGAACGTGGGGTCGCCTGCCAGGCTCACCATCCGGTCGCGGAGGCTTGCGCGCTGGGTGGCCCTCAGGTATTGCGGCTTGTAGCTCACCGTGACACCGGCAGGCGCTTCTCCCTTGGTGGGCACCTCGGCGCCGGCGAGCATCCGGACGAAGGTGGTCTTGCCCGTCGCGTTCGGTCCCACGATCCCGATCGTCTCCCCCTTCGGAAGGGACCCGCCGCCGGTGCGTAGATGGAAGGACGGGAACTTCTTCTCGAGCGGTCCGTAGCTGACGGCAATCCGACGCTGGGCCGGGGCCTTCGGGGGGTGGGCAATGAAACGGATCGGCTCCTCCCGGAACCGCACGTTCTCGTCGCGGAGGTAACCGGTAAGGTAGGTGTTGATCGCGCCACGCATCGGGATCGGATGCGAAACCACGCCGAAGGCGGACTCCTCACCGTAGAGGAGGTGCGCGGTGTCGGCGAGGTAGTCGAGGAGGGCCAGGTCGTGTTCGACGACGATGACGCTCTTCGTGTCCCCAAGTCGACGGAGCAGGCGCGCAATCTCGAGCCGATGCACGATGTCGAGGTAGCTCGAGGGCTCGTCGAACAGGTACAGATCCGCCTCGGTCGCGAGCGTCCGGGCGATCGCGACCAGCTGGAGCTCTCCGCCCGAGAGCTCGTTCAGCTTGAGCCCGGCTTTGGAGCCGAGGCCCACCTCCTCGAGCGTCGCGGGCCCGCGCGGACCGGAGGCCGCGACATATTCGCCCGCCGTTCCCGGTTCCTCCGCGATCTTGTCGACGTACTGCGGCTTCATCGCCGCGCGCAGCTCCTTCCGTTCGATCCGCTGGAAATGGGTGGCGAGCTGCGTCCCTTTGAACCGCCGGATGGCATCGGACCAGCTCCCGGGTCGGTTCCAATCGCCGAGGTTCGGTACCTCCGTACCTGCGAGCACCCGGAGCGCCGTGGACTTGCCGATCCCGTTGCGGCCGAGCAGTCCTGTGATACCTTTGACCGGAGGCAGCGGCAGCCGGTAGAGCCGGAAGCCGTTGTACCCGTAGCGGTGGACGATCTCCGCCTCGTCCGCCTCGGGCGTATTGAGGATCTTGATCGCGTCGAACGGGCACTTGTGGATGCAGATGCCGCAGCCGATGCAGAGCGTCTCGGAGATGATCGGCTTGCCGGTCGGACCCTTGACGATGCACTCCTGGCCCATCCGGTTGACCGGACAGTACCCCGAGCACTCCCACTGGCATTCCGTCGGGTGGCACCGGTCGTCGAGGAGGATGGCGATGCGGGCCACGGCCTACTCCGCGAGGCTGTCCGTAAGGATACGACCGTCCCGCATCGTGACGTGCCGCGAGGCGCGCGCCGCCACGTCCGGGTTGTGGGTCACGATCACGAGCGCGGCCCCGGTCTCGCGGTGGGCTTCGACGAGCAGGTCGAGGACCGCTTGCGCGTTCGCCCGGTCGAGCTCCCCGGTGGGTTCGTCGGCGAGGAGGAGGCCCGGACCGTTCGCGAGCGCTCGGGCGACGGCGGCACGCTGCTCCTCTCCTCCCGAGAGTTCATGAGGGTACGCCGCGGCGCGGCCGGTGAGACCCACCCGCTCGAGCAACTCGGCCACGCGGGCCGAGCGCTCCGGCCCGGGGCGGCGCGCGGCGCGCAGCGGAAGCTCGACGTTCTCGGCGGCGGTCAAGGTCGGCAACAGATGGAACCGCTGGAAGATGAAACCGACTCCCGAGAGGCGGAGCCGGGCCCGTTCGCGCTCCGGGAGGGAGCCCGCGAGGGCGCCGTCCCAACGGACGGAGCCCGAGGTGGGACTGTCGGTGCCGGCTGGGGTCAGCGGCAGGCCGACGACGAGCTCGCCCCACGCGGCGCGTGC
Source organism: Thermoplasmata archaeon (assembly GCA_022749905.1). GTDB lineage: Archaea > Thermoplasmatota > Thermoplasmata > Lutacidiplasmatales > UBA184 > Lutacidiplasma. The sequence continues at coordinate 55 of JAKIWU010000143.1, read as the reverse complement.
CGAAATCGTCTCGTAATTCTCCACCTATAGGTTTCAGGTATATCTTCGATCGCGT
>JAKIWU010000142.1 GCA_022749905.1 Thermoplasmata archaeon | reverse complement strand
GCGGGACACGGCGCGTCGTACTTCCTTGGGTATTAACGGTTGTCGAGGACGCGCGAATCAGCGGATGCGATCGCTCGTCCGGATCGCCTCCGCGAGGAACTTCTTGCCCTCCGGAGTGATCTGGTAGAGCTGCGGCGAGCCCCGTTGGCGCATCCAGGAATACTCCGCCTTCCCCGCCGAGCGGACGAGGCCATTCCGCAGGAGGAGGCCGAGCGCGAGCGCGACGTTGACATCGCCCCGCTCGACCGGACTGAAGCTCGCGAGGCGGGTCTCGATCTCGGAGAGTTCGAGGGACTGTTCGACCGTCTTCTCCCCCTCGTGATTGGAATCGGCTTGATTGAGCTGGCGCAGGACCGCAAGGAGCGTCTCCCGCACGGGGTCGAACGGGTGCGAGCCTTCCATGCGGGAGGATTCTATCGAAGGAAGGGGTACATAGACCCTCTCACGTCGTTCGACGGGACTTTCCGCGTTCCGGCGGACGATGCGTTCCTCGCGGGGGGAAAGGCTATGGCCGGGTGGTCTGTGGACCGACGATGACGTGCACGTGCCCCTCGCCGGCGCGCTGCCCGATCTGCAACACGCCCGTCCGAGTCCCCCTCTCGCACTTGGAGAACGCGACCGGAGGCTCCGTCCTTGTCGACCGGTTCGCCCGGCGGGAGACCGTTTCGAATCGGGAAGCGTTACGACGCCTGATCCAGGGTTCCTGTCTGTGCCCAGCGTGCGGGAACACGGTCCACCACGACCACAGCCGCTCCTGCTTCGCGATGGCGCTCGCGTCCGCCGGCGTTCCGTCGCACGAGCGTGCCTCGATCCTCTCGAAGATCACGTTCCCCGAAGGGTGAACCGCGCGCCCGATGCCTCCGGAGGAGTCGTTCCGGGTCACGCCGTACGAGGTCCGGGGGCGGATCGACTACGAACGTCTCCGCGAGTTGTTCGGCACCCAGTCGCTGACCCCCGAGCTCCTCGAGCGTCTCGGACAGCTTGCTCATGCCCCTCTGCCACCGCTCCTCACCCGCGGTATCTACTACTCCCATCGTGACCTCGGGGCGATCCTCGACGCGCACGCGCGGGGTGAGCCGTTCTTTCTCTACTCAGGACGGGGACCCTCGGGGCCCCTCCACACCTCCCATCTGATGCACTTCGAGCTCTGCCGCTGGTTCCAGAAGCATCTCGGCGCCGAGATGTACATCCAGATCACCGACGACGAGAAGAGCTGGGCTCGCGGGCTCCCGAGGGAGGAGACGACCCGCTGGGGGTACGAGAACCTCCTCGACATCCTCGCCGTCGGGTTCGATCGCGCTCGCACGCACGTCATCTTCGACACCCGGTCGATCGGCGCGATCTACCCGCTCGCCGTGGACGTAGCGCGTCGCATCAACTTCTCGAACGTGAAGGCCGTCTTCGGATTCAAGCCGTCGACGAGCATCGGCCTCATCTTCTACACCGCGCTCCAGAGCGTCCCCTGCTTCTACCCCTCCTGGATCGCCCATCGCCCCGTCCTCTGTCTCATCCCGTGCGGGATCGACCAGGACCCCCATTTCCGCCTCACGCGGGACATCGCGGAAGGTCTCGGCTTCCCCAAGCCCTCGCTCGTGCACAGTCAGATGGCCCCTGGACTCCAGGGCGATCGCGCGATGTCCACGACGGGGGGACCGGAGGAGAACGCCCTCTACCTCTCCGATCCACCCCCCGTCGTCGAGCGGAAGATCCGGAACGCGTTCACGGGAGGGCGCGCGACGATCGAAGAGCAGCGGAGGCTCGGCGCGAACCCCGACATCTGTTCGATCTGGGCGCTCTGGCGGACGAAATTCGCACCCGACGACCGGGAGTTCGCCCAGATCACCCAGGACTGCCGCTCAGGGGCGCTCCTGTGCGGGGACTGCAAGGCGAACCTGCTCCCGCGGGTCCAGGGATTCCTGAAGGATCACGCGCGGGAGCGCGAGAAGGTTCGCAGCTGGGCGGAATCGACGATCCTCGAATCGCCGCCGGGGCCCAGAACCTCCGGGACCGGGACCCCCGGGTAGCCGTCTCCGTCGACGCGTGCGCGCGCCGCTCCTCGGAGCAGCTCGTCAGCTAGGCCGCCACCGCGGTCATGGGCCCCGGCACGAACCCTCGCAGGAAGAACCCGTAAGCGATGAGCCCCGCGAACGCGACGAGGAACGCGAGGGCCATCACGATCGAGTCGGTGGGATTGTTGGGCGTCGAGCCGACGAACACGGCGCCGGCGAAGCCGGCCACGAGCACCGCCGCTAGGACGACCACCGAGAGTCCGATGTACTCCTTCCTTCGAGCGACCACCGAGAAGATCACGACCAGGATCGCGAGCACCCCGAGGATGTCCCCCACCATGTAGTGCCAGTCGAGTGCGGGGAACGAGGTGTTCGAGGTGAAGCCGCCCGCCGGACCGTACACGTTCGTCCACATGCCCAGGACGAATTGGATCACCACAGCAAGCCCGGCAATCGGCACCAAGATTCGCAGGCCCCGCGACGGCCAAGTCCGTTCCGTCGCGGGCACGGACCTCGCACAGCCCCTCGGATACTTAGACGCTTTTCACCGTGGGACGCGAGGACCGTCGGCGAGGAGGTCGCGTTGGCGCGCCGCCGCCTTCGGCGGCCG
>JAKIWU010000141.1 GCA_022749905.1 Thermoplasmata archaeon | reverse complement strand
TTGTTGATGAACAGGACCGGCTTCACCTTCTCGCGCAACGCCTGGCGGAGCACCGTTTCCGTTTGGGCCATGACCCCCTCGACCGCGCAGACGACCACGACCGCGCCGTCGACGGCACGCATCGCCCGGGTAACGTCGCCCCCGAAATCGACGTGGCCCGGCGTGTCGATGAGGTTGATCAGGTACTGCTCGTTCTCGTACTGGTGGACGATCGTGACGTCCGCGTTGTTGATCGTGAGGAGGCGTGCCTGCTCCTGCTCGTCGAAGTTGAGGTAAAGCTGCTTCCCCGCGAGCTCGTTCGAGATCATCCCCGCCGCCGCGAGAAGGTTGTCGGAGAGGGTCGTTTTCCCATGGTGGATGTGGGCGACGATCCCGATGTTCCGGATCCGATCGAGGTGGTGCATCATGTCCGGGATGGCCTTCGCCAGCTCGGCACGAATGTGGGTCATGGTCCGGATCCTCTCCCTGCCCTCAGCGGGCCGACTGGGCGACGCGCTCGACCTCTTCCTTACGTCCGACGGCGAAGCTCGTCATGTCGCCCTTCGCGGCGAGCGCGATCTCGCTCGCGAGACAGGACTGGATGGATTTGGTCGACTTTCGGGAGGACTGGATTGCACCGAGGGCGAGGTTGCGGATCGCGACCCCGACCCGGCGTGCCGGCGAAGCATCGACCGCACGGGGGACTGAGATCCCGCCGAACTGCAGGCGGGTGACCTCCTCGCGGGGCGCGGCGTTCTCGACGGCGTTGACGAGGAGTTGCAGCGGATTCTGCTTCTCGGACTTCGCGAGCTCTTCGAAGGCGAGGCGAACGGTGCGCAGAGCCTTCGACTTCTTGCCCGTGAACTTGCCCCCCTTCATCAGGTGGTTCGCGAGCCGCTCGACGAGGTGCATGTGGGTCTTCATGAACGGGCGGCCGGAGAGCTTGCCCTCGGAGTGCGGGGCGTAGATCGGGTGCAGGTAGAGGTAGGGTTGCAGCCCCGGGTCGTGAACCTCGATCCCCTCGAAGGGGAACTTCCCGAAGAGCGGAGGGAGGGGAAACGGAGGCGGCGGGGGAGGGACCGGCCGAACGACCGTGATCTTCTCGGCGTCGTCGGGAGCATCGGCGAGCATGGGGTGCTGGGACGAAGCGGGCGGGGGCGACTCGGGGGATCCACTCATCGCTGCGGCTTCTCCTTGCGTCCGCGCACGAGCTCGTCGAGCGACACGCCGTTCACCTGGATCACCTTGTAGCGTACGCCTGGGATATCCCCGTACGACCTTCCCATGCGACCCCCGATCCCCTCGACCAGGACCTCGTCGTGCTCGTCAATGAAGTTGATGGCTCCGTCCCCAACGGCAAACGCTGTGATCTGACGGCCGTTCTTGATAAGTTGGACCTTGATGCACTTGCGGATGGCCGAATTTGGCTGCTTCGCCTCGACCCCGACCTTCTCGATCACGATGCCGCGTCCCTGCGGTGCTCCCTCGAGGGGGTCCGACCGTTCCTTCAGATGCAGGGTCCGACGCTTGTAGTAGCGGTCCGACCAGCGTCGCCGCTGGCGGAGCGCGGCGAGCTTGCCTGCGGTATGGAAACCAGCCGGAGGGACCATGTCGATGCTCGGGAGGCGAGCGAGCGGGTTACCCTATTTAAGACCCCCCTCGGACTATAGTTTCTCGACGGTGAACGAGCCTAGAATCGACACCGGAACGCGATCCCGCGTTCGATGGCAAGCGCACGGCCCAGCTGCCGCGTTGGAGACCACCCAACCCCCGGGCTTCGCGACAGGCTTCCCGGAAGGATGGTCCGATCTGAACCGAGAGATCGAGTCGTGCCGCCTCTGCCCCCTCCACGCGACCCGGCATCAGGTCGTGATCTATCGAGGATCTCCCCGGCCCCGCGTGCTCTTCGTCGGCGAGGCCCCGGGGCGAGACGAGGACCGCCTAGGCCTCCCGTTCGTCGGTCGATCCGGGGCTCGCCTCGATGCGGCGCTCCGCGTTCTTGATCTCCCACCCCAGGAGTATGGCATCCTCAATCTCGTGAAGTGCCGCCCACCGGAGAACCGGTTCGTCGAACTCGCGTCCCGGTCGTGCAGGCCGTACCTCGAACGGCAGCTCACCTACCTTGAGCCGGAGTGGATTGTCCCGCTCGGAGCTCACGCGCTCAGAGCGTTCGCGCCTGAGGCGCCACCGATCACGATGGCGGCGGGAACCGCACGGAGCTGGCGGGGACGGATGCTGTTTCCCTTGCTGCACCCGGCGGCGACGCTCCGCTCGACGCGCCGACGGGAGCGGTTCGACCGGGACCTCCTCGCTCTGAAGCGGGAGCTCTCGACCGCATCCGGTGCGCACCCCCCGAGGAGTCCGGATTCCGTCGTTGGACCCAGCGCGCCGATCGGCGTTCGGGTTAAGCACGCGCATGTCGGCGGTTCCGCTCTCCGACTCCACCTTCGCGGTTCCGAACGGCTATGTAACTGATCACCTTTGTGGACCTGGGGCTCCTGGTGGGCCGCTTCCGCCGCCCTGAAGGGTTTCCCGATCCACGGTGAGGCTCGATTCGCGGCTCCCCGAACGAGCTCGCCGCCGCTGGTAGACCGTTCGGTCTGCCCGCCCCGGTGGAGGCTCTTTCTCCCCGCGCGCAAGTTTGGCCGAGTTCCGGCCTACCTCGTCGCG
>JAKIWU010000140.1 GCA_022749905.1 Thermoplasmata archaeon | reverse complement strand
TTCATCACCGGGTTCGTCATCGGCGGGCTCTCAGGGATGCTCCTCGCCTCGATCCCGATCGACTACCTCTACCACGCGACGTACTTCGTCGTCGCCCACTTCCACTACGTGGTCCTCGGGGGGACCCTCATGGCCGTGTTCGCCGGCGTCTACTTCTACTACCCCATCTGGACCGGCCGATGGTACCACCAGGGGCTCGCGCAGGCGCACTTCGTCCTCACCTACGTCGGGGTGAACCTCCTGCTGTTCCCGATGTTCATCCTCGGTGCCGAGGGCATGCCGCGGCGCGTGTACACCTACCTGTGGACCGGGAACTTCCAGATGCTCAACCTCGCCGCGAGCATCGGCGCCTTCATCCTCGGGATCGGGCAGCTCCTGTTCGCCTTCAACATGGTCTACTCCTATTTCGCGGGAACCCGCGTAACGACCACGGACCCGTGGGGCGAGCCGATCCCGAGCCAGATGGTGGGTCCGGTCGCGGTCCCGAGCGCCCCCCCGCTCCCCTCGGGGGGCCCCGTCGGCGCGACGACCGGAGGCTCAAGCTGACGGCGCGCGAAGGGGCCGGCTAGCATGGACGGCCACCGGCTGTTCCGCGTCTGGACGATCGTCGCGTTCGGCGCCACGTACGTCACGCTGCTCCTCGGAGGGAACGTCATGGCGAGCGACTCCGGCCTCGCCTGCCCGGCCTGGCCCTCGTGCAACGGATCGTACCTCGTGGGCTTCTCGGGGCACGTCGGCATCGAGTGGGCGCACCGGGTCGCGGCCCTCGTCCTCTCCTTCGTGGTCCTTGGGCTCGTCCTCGTGGCCCTCGTCTACGAGGCGCGGCGCCCCGCGCTCCGCGACCTCTCCATCGCGGCGCTCGCCGTGGTGTTCGCTCAGGCCCTGTTGGGCGGGCTCGTCATCGCCACCTCGCTCGCCACGGCCGTCGTGCTCGCCCACTTCGCCCTCGCAACGGTCCTCTTCGGGCTCACCCTCGTCCTCGTGGTCCTCGCGAACCTCCGCGAGATCCCCAAGCGGTGGATGGAGTGGGCCTGGCGGGCGACCGAACCGCTCGACCTCGACGCGGACGGAGGGGAGGGAGCCGAGCGAACGCCGGCTCCAGCCCTCACTCCTCTCCACCCGGAACCCTAAGCGAGCCCGCTCGCTGCGATGAGCGATGTCCGTCGACCCCGCGAGCCCCCCGCCCGCTGCCGCCCCGCCCGCCCGCGCGCGGTGGAGGGACTACACAACGCTCGCGAAACCGGGGATCTCCGCCCTCATCGTCCTCGTGGCGGTCGGCGGGTACTTCGTCGCCGCCCCGCGGTCCATCGACCTCGGTAGGCTCGCGCTCCTCGTCGCGACCGGCGCCGCCGCCTCCGCGGGCGCCTCGATGTTGAACCACTACCTCGACCGGGACCTCGACGCGCGGATGCGGCGCACGCGGCACCGTCCGATCCCGGAGGCGCGGATCACCCCGAGCGCGCGCGTCGCCGTCCTCGGCCTCCTCCTCCTCGGGATCGGGATCGCTGGAGCCTCGATCTACCTCAATCTCCTCACGGGGTTCTCGATCTTCCTTGGCGGGCTCACCTATGTCGTGGTGTACACGGCGTGGCTCAAGCGCCGGTCGAGCTGGAACATCGTCATCGGAGGGTTCGCCGGGAGCGCCCCCGCGCTCGCGGGGAGTGCGGCGGCCATCGGGACCTGGACCCCCGGCGCACTCGCCCTCGCGCTGCTCGTGTTCCTTTGGACGCCTCCGCACTTCTGGAGCCTCGCGCTCCTCCTCAAGGAGGACTACGCGTCGGTCGGTCTCCCGATGCTCCCGCGGATGGGCGATCCGGCATATTCGGCGCGCATCGTCGTCGTGTCGGCCGCCCTCCTCCTTCCTGCGACGATCCTCCTCGCGGGGAGCGGTCCGATCACGCTCCCGGTGGCGGCGATCCTCGTCGCGGTCGCGCTCCTCTTCCTCGTTCTCACGCTGCCCCTCTGGCGCTCGCCGGACCGCACGATCGCCCGTCGGGGATTCATCTATTCGGGGCCGTACCTCCTGATCGTTCTCCTTGCGATGGTCGCGAATTGGGGCCTCATCGGCGCCGGATTCCGGGGCCTCTAATCCGGCGGTGGAACTGGGTCCAACGCCGCCCAAGGAGTCTCACGGGGCACGCGCCCGTGTCCCACGGAAGCCACAGGTGTTATCCGATGGCCGACGCTCTTTGGACGCGATGCCGAGCGCCCCAAGCGCCTCCCCCAAAGCCACCCCCCCGAACCTCCGAGCGGCCGAGAATGCCCTTGCCCGTCTCGGCTTCTCGAAGATCCCCCCGCTCGTCGCCGAGGTGCCCTCCCCGGAGTTCTGGGTGCAAGAGGCCGGGGTACCCCGCCGGGTGTTCCCCGTGTTCGTCGAGCCGGGCGCCGAGCGCGAGCGCTCCGGACGCTACGTCTCCTGGGCCGCCGCAAAGACCGACGCAGCCGTCGCTCGCGCGATCGTGGTGGTGCCTTCCGACGATGCCGCGCGAGAGACCTGGCAGCGCGTCCGTGCCGCCCCGAACGGACGCGTCGAGACGGAGCTCGCGATCCTCGTGATCCCCGAGAGTCCCGGCCCTGCCGCGCCGCACTGGCACCGGGGTCTCGTGCCACGACGCGAGCTCCTGCGGCTCACGACCGGGATCGCCGTCGGGCTGTACTACCGGGCGCAGGCCTCGGAAGGGTCGGCGCAGGTGGATTTCGGGGAGATGCTCGAGATCCTGCGGTCGCGGTTGGGCCGCGTCGCGCTTCTCTGCGAGGAGGAGATCTT
>JAKIWU010000014.1 GCA_022749905.1 Thermoplasmata archaeon | reverse complement strand
CCCCCCGACGGGGTGGAGCCGCCGATACCGCTTGCCGAGCCGCCACCCGACGAGCGCGCCGAGGAGGCCCCCGAGGACCATCGCGACGAACAGCTCCTCGAAGGTGGGGATCGGGTCTACGATCACGAGCAGGGAGAATTGCTGACCGAGCAGGACCGCGACGAGACCCAGGATCACGCCGCTGCCCGCGCCCCGAGTGCCGGCGCTCATGGCTTCGCCTCCTCCTCCTTCTCGACCGCTGCGGGAGCACCCTTCTCATTCGCATCAGGGTCCGGCGAAGGTCGAGCTGGTGCGGCAGGTTTCGCGGGAGGTTCGTACCCCGAACGGAGGAGGGCAGCCAATTCGAAGATTCCGAGAATCAGGAGGACGATCGGGATGAGCGCGAGCACCGAGTACGGGGCCGTGATCCGCAAGTAGAAGTTCTCGCTCCAGAGCGTCGAGCCGGCCGCGTTCAGGATGCTCGCGGTTGCGACGTAGGTACCCTCGGCGAGCCATCGGAGGGCGTTCGCCCCGTCCCAGGTCAGGTTGATGGTCCCGTTCGAGGCCGTCGGAGACGGAGCCTGCGAGACATCGCGGGCGCCGACCCCGTACCCGAAGAAGAAGAGCTCGAGCCGGGCGGTACTCACGGGCACCGGAACCGCGGAGGCCGGCGCGGACCAGTGAAATGCGAGGACGGCCGAGGAGCTGTACGTGAGAGCGAAGGCGGAGCGGACTCCGCTCGCATCGCTGATGTTGCGTCCATTCCAGGAGACCGTAGCGTGGAGTTGCACGACCGGAGCCGGTCCTACAGAAACCGACCCCGCGGGAGCCAGCGCGCCGAGCGGAGTGGCCGGCGCGAGCCCAGGTACGAGGAGAAGGGCGAGCAGGCTAAACACCGCGATGGTCGGGCGGGGTGGGCCACGGCGAGGGAGCATCGGCATTCGGCTGAGCCCCTAGACGCAACCTTGGCACTATCAACCTAGCAGGTCGAGGGGACGAGCGACGACTTCACCCACTCCGCGCCGAGCGGTGACCGGGGGGAACGGCCCGTGAACCAGACCTCAGAGGACGGCACCGCACGAGGGGCAGTGTTGAGGTCCCGGCGCCACGAGGGTGCCGCAGTACGGGCAGCGGATTCTGGGAAGGATGGGCGTGGACGGGAGCGGCGCTCCCGCGCTTCCGAAAATCGGGGGCGGTACCGCCGCGTTCCACGGCGGCCTTACGAAGTTCGTCGTCCGCACCGACCGGATCGCGGCGAGGAGGCCGACGAGTACGAAGGCGATACCGAACACGACCACGACGAGGGTCGCTCCGCACCCTGAAGGGTACGACGTGTGAGACCCGGCGGGGCCGGAGGTGGTTGCACCGCCCACCGCCGTGCAGGATGCGTACACCGCGACGCCCAGGATCGCCACCACGACGCCGACGAGGAGAAAGACGATCCCGGTGACCAGCCCGCCTGCGTTCACGTTCCCCCTGGCACCGCGTCGGAAGGAAGAGCTTCACCCCGGAAACAAGGCGGTCTCGAGATCGACGTTGAACCCGAGTTCGACGTCGAGGACCGCCTTCGCCGTCCAGAAGGTCACGTAGAGTCGCCCCTGCCCAGGGCCGGTCGCGTCCTCGGTGTTCGGTACGCTGATCTCGAGGGTTCCCGCATAGGTAGGCGCGTTGCCCCCCAACGGTTGCTCGACTTGGTAGGTGGGTGACCGTGCGATCCCAGGGACCCCTCGCGCGCGGTATTGCACGACCCTCGTGAGTGCAAGCCGGAGCGAGCGGAGCCTCTTGCCTCCGGGGTTCTCGATCTGGAACGGGACCCGAAGGGTTCCCCCGGGCAGCAGCGGTGCAGTGCCCGGAGTTCCCAATGCGAGCGTCGGGTGATCTCGATCCGGGGGGCTCGCACACGGGGGCAGGATCCCGAGTACGCGGCGGGAGCTGAAGATCGGGATCAAGGCGCGGGCGACGACGTCTGGCCACATCGGGACTTTGAGACGCGCCTCGAGCGCGTATTCCACATACAGGCCATCCCGTCGATAGTCAAACACCCCACCGCTGCCCACGTAGGGTGTCGTATGGATCGAGGGCTGCGCGGTCGCGGGGAGCGAGAATTGGAACGGTGCACGGTACACCCCGGGCGCAATGTGCACGGGGTCGGCGAACGTCAGTACCGGCCCTGGATCCCAAGTCTGCTGAAAGAAGACGGCCTCCTCGGTGATCTTGTTGCTCCCTTTCCCCTGGGAGACCGTGACCTGGGCAAGCTCCCGCCCGCTCAGTTCGATCCAGAGATTGCGCCCCCGCGTAGGAGCATCCACCTGGAGGACCACCGTGCCCGAGATCGATCCCCCCGGCCAGGAATAACTTGGCAAGCTCTCGAACGCAAGGCTCGGCATCGGTGGCACGAGCACGTTCGGGGATATCACTCGGCGCCGGGGGAGAAGATCCTCGAGGATCCAGCCGGGGACGATTCGACCTCCCGTGATTACCCCGACCGCTCCGCACCTCGGACGGGGGCACGAAACTTGCCCTCGTCCAACAGTCGCGCGCGTGCGCATCTGCCAGAATCGTCGCATGTGGGAGCCCGCGAGGTGTTTAACAAAAATCGAGAAATAACTAAATAGATGTTGAGTTCTGTTAAACGCTCGTGCGAACGGCCCGGTTGGGAGAATCCGCGGACCGCTTTCTCGGCGTACGCCTGACCGCCGAGGAGCTGGCGCGGCTCGACCGATTCGGGACCTCGCTCGACCTCCCCAACCGGTCCGAGGCGGTGCGCGCGCTCGTTCGCGCGTCGGATGCTGTGGCGGCCGAGCGCGACGAGCTGCCCGTCGGACTCAGCGACCAGATCGAGACGGTCGTCGAGGACGGCTGGGCCCCGAGCCGGGACGCGGCGGTGACCCTTGTCCTGACGCTCGGGCTCCAAGAGCTCGCCCGGATCCACGCGGAGCGGTTCCCGAGCCTGCGCGAGCGGGCGAGGGAGGCTGCTGAGCGGCGTCGGAACCGACGGAAGGCCGATCGCGCAGGACGGGGGCTCCTCGAGCGCTAGCCCTCAGAAGAAGTGGTTGCATGATGGAGACATTGGGGGTCGCGTGGAGTGAGCGGTGTGGATTCGTCTGCCGACTGTGCCGACAAGATGCCAAGCATAATGAGGTGCTTCACATCTCGTTCTGCCCGGTCCACGGTCTGGCGTCGCCTCTCGACCAGATACGGTGGAGGATGGAGACGCGAGCGGTACGCGGCTATACACCCGCACCGGTGACCGCGGTCAGACCGGTCTCGCTGGCGGCGCCCGCGTACTGAAGGACTCCTCCAGGATCACCGCGTTCGGGACCTTCGACGAGCTCGGCGCCGAGATCGGGGTGGCGGAGGCGACCCTCCCCCCCGCGGCGCTGGGCGTCAGGGCCCTGCTCGTACGGATCCAGCACGAGCTCTTCGTCGCGCAGACGGAGATCGCCGTCTCGCCGGGCGGACCGCCGCCGAAGCACCGCGTCGAGGCGCGACACGTGCGCCGCCTCGAGGTCGACATCGACCGCTATTCGGCGAACCTCGACCCGATGCGAACGTTCGTCCTCTCCCGGGGGAGCCGCGCCGGAGCGCAACTGCACGTCTGCCGGACCGTCGCACGACGGGCCGAACGCAGCCTCTGGCGCTTGAACCGGGAATCGCCGGTCCGACCGGAACTCCTTCAGTGGGCGAACCGGCTGAGCGATCTCTTCTTCGCGCTCGCGCTGACGGTCAACCGCAACATGAAGGTGACCGAGATCGTGCCCAACTACTCGGTCTAGGATCCGGGGAGGGGTCCATGGAGGTTGGCGTCGTCGGCCAGCCGAACGTCGGGAAGTCGACGCTGTTCAACGCGCTCACCCTCCTCGACGTCCCGATGGCGCCGTACCCGTTCACGACCACGACCCCGAACCGGGGTGTCGGTGCCGTGCGCGTGGCCTGCCCCCATCGCGAGAAGAACGTCCCCTGTACCCCAGGGAACGCGAAGTGCGTGGACGGAACACGCTGGGTCCCCGTCAACCTCGTCGACGTGCCGGGCCTCGTGCCCGGTGCCCACGAGGGGCGAGGGCTCGGCCACCGGTTCCTCGATGATCTTCGTGCCGCCGACGGATTCCTGCAGGTCATCGACGCCTCCGGCGGGACGACCCCGGAGGGAGAGATCGCCGCGATCGGGAGCCAGGATCCTGCGGCTGCGGTAGGCTGGCTCCAGGAGGAGCTCGTCGCGTGGGTCGCGGAGATCCTGAACCGAGATTTCGGACGTCACGTGAAGACGATCGAGCTCGAAGGCGGCAAGATCGAGGAGTTCGTCCACGCGCGGCTGACCGGGCTTTCCATCTCGATGGCCGACATCTCCGCGGCGCTGCGCGCCGTTCCCGTGGACCGAGCGCATCCGTCGCACTGGTCCGAGGCGGACCGGCGCGCGCTCGCGGAGGCGCTCCTGACGGCGTCGAAACCGAGGCTCGTCGCCGCGAACAAGTGCGATCGCATCGTTCCCGAGACTCTGGCGGCGCTCGCGGAGCGGACGGATCCCGTCGGCGTCGTGCCCACCTCCGCCGAGGCCGAGCTTTCGTTGCGACGCGCGGCGCGCTCCGGACTCATTCGCTACGCCCCCGGCGATGCGTCGTTCGAGGCGACAAACGCCGAGAAGCTTACTCCGGCGCAACGCCACGCGCTCGAGGAAGTCGCCGCGATCCTGCGACGGTGGGGCTCGACGGGAGTGCAAGCGGCCCTCGAATCGCTCGTCTTCCGGGAGCTCCACCGCATCGCGGTCTTCCCCGTGGAGGACGAAACCCGGTGGACGGATTCGGCCGGCCGAGTGCTTCCCGACGCGCACCTGGTTCCCGCAGGGACCCAAGCCCGGGCGTTCGCGTATCGGGTCCATTCCGACCTCGGCGAGCATTTCATCCGAGCGATCGACGGCAGGACCCACCGCGCCATGGCGGCGGACCACCCGCTCGAGCCGGGCGCGATCGTTCGGATCGTCGCTCGGAAGTGACCAGGCCCCGCCCTAAGGCTCGCCCGGGTGGACTATCGGGATTCGACGATCCGAACCCCTCGGGGCTCGACACGCACCACGAAGGGAAGACCCCCAGCGCTCGCGATCCTGCGCGCGGTCTCGAGCTCGCGGCCGGGCCTCGGCAACGCGACGATCGATCCGCCGGCACCGGCGCCGGTGAGCTTGGCCCCGAGCGACGTCGGGATCGCCGCGTCGATCAACGCTTCGAGTCGAGGATGCGACACGCCCACCTCGCGGAGCAGAGCCTGGTTCTCCGTCAGGAGTGCGCCGGTGCGGTCGCGGTCTTCGCGTGTCACGGCTCCGATGCCCTCCAGGGCCACCTGGCGGAAACGCTCGAGGAGCTTCGGTCCGTCCGGCTCGGCGAGGCGGCGTCCGACCGCGCGGACGGCTTCGGCGGTGCTGCGCGGGATCCCGCTGTAGGCCACGACCCAGATCCAGCCGGGGTCGCTCACGCGCCGCACGGTCCAGGCCGTATCCTCCCCGGCGACGCTCCAGAGTGCTTCGCTCCCCTCCGCGTTAATCGAGATGTACCCCCCGGCAACGACGGCGGAGGTGTCGCCGGGGCTCCCCACCCCCTGGGCTCCCCGCTCGGTCTGATAGGCGCGCGCGGCGAGATCCGCGCGTCCGACTCCCCCCCGCGCCGAACCGAGAGCGGCGAGCAGCGATGCGGTGAACGCTGCCGAGGAGCCAAGCCCGGACGCCTTGGGGATCCGCGAGGTCGAGCGGATGGCGAGGCTTTCCCCTCCTTCCCAGTGGCGGGCGAGGGCCTCTCGAAGGTAGGCGTTCGTCCTCGACGCATCGGGGTCCCCATTCAGATGGGTCGAAGGTCCGCGAGCCACGCCGACCTGCGTGTGGAGGTCGATCGCGGCAACGAGCTCCGGTCCGCCACGGACGACGGCGTGTTCGCCGAACAGGATGCACTTCGCCGGAGAGCGGGCCGCCACAGGGAGGCTCCCGCTCGCGATCGGATCGTCCTCGGTCATGACGGACGTGCCTCGATCCGCTTCCCGCGGCTCGACGGTCGGATCCGTTGCTGCGCGCCCTTCCATCGGTGCCGGCCCGGAGGACCGAGCAATCGGTCAAGGAAGACGGCGAGGGCCGCCACCTCGCTGTGCGGTTGGGGCTCGATCGCTACGTTGTAGGTTGCGATCGCGTAGAGCTCCCGGGGAACCTTCGCCCCACCGGCGACGACGAGGAGGCGTCGGGCCTTTCGAAGCGACCTCCGCACCGAGCTCAACGGTAGCCCGTACATCGTGAGGTGGACCACGGGACCCTCGAAGGCGCGGATCGCTTTCTTCCAGTCGGGGCATCCCTCGACCTGGAAGTTTCCCCCCCAGCGGGCGCGGACCGCGTCGATGCGACGGGCGAGCTCGGGGTCCGGCGGGTGCAGGAGGAGACGTTCGGCGCCGAAGGCTCGGGCCGCTAGGGCGAGGTGCGTTGTAAGGCGGGGGTCCCGGCCGGGCCGGTGCCCGATCCGCAGGACGTCGACCGACGGTCCGGGGCTATTCCGGGGGCGGGGCCGTGAAGCGCTCAATCCGGTGACCGCGGTACTCGAGCTTGTCGGAGCGCCGGACCAGCCCCTTGAGGCGGGTCGGCGACATGCCGAGCTCCTCCGCCACGTCGGAGAAGAAGCGCCCGGTCTCGCCGATCGCATCGTAGATTCGCTTCTCGAGCTTCGCGTACTCCTTGTCCGACATGCCGGCGATCGCGAGGATCTCGGAGACCTCCGGGAGCGGCGCGGTGGTGCTGATGTTGATGGTCGAGTAGTAGAAGTGGTAGCTCTTGTCGGGCTGCTTGCGGCCCTCGCGGGCGACCCACCGGGTGTCGATCAGCTTCAGCTTCTCGAAGAACTGGAGCGCGGTCGTTCCCTCGCGCCCGAATTCGCGCTCGACGTCCTCGAGGGTGAGCCACGCCTCGCCGAGTCTCTGAACGAGCTTCAGCTTCAGCGGAGAGTCGACCGCTCGGAGGAGTGGGACGAGTTCGCTGACGTCGTTGACGACCTTGATCCGGTGCATCGAAGCGGCCACAGGAAACACTCCCTAGGGCGCCGCGCCCTCGAGCGCAGCGCGTGCGAGAAGGGCGCGGCGGTACTTGCCCCATCGATCTTCCGGCGAGTACCGGGGGGGGTGGGGGGAGCGGGTGGGCCCACCGCAGGACGGGCAGACCTCCGCGAGGGTGTACCTCGAACAGGTCCGGCAGACGTGGAGCAGAGCCTCGGTCATCCGTGCGTGAAGCTCCCCTGGCCACCGGCGCCCCGGATCGACGCGATCGCGGCCTCGGTCGCCCGCTTGAGGACCTCCTCCGCCTGCTTGTACTGGGTACCCGAGACGAGCACGCGGTACCGTGGAGCTCCGACGTAGTGGACCACCACGGTCTCGGGATCCGTCTTCTCGGCTTCCTTGAGGGCCGCGCGGATGTGCTCGACGCCGTCGGGAGACGGGTCGGACAGCTCGAGCGTCCCGCGAACCGCGACGTGCGGAGGGACGAGGTTCTCCTCGGCCACACGGAGGAACGCGGTCACCCAGGGTGCCTTCACCGCCTCCTTCTGGAAGCGTTTCGGATCCGCCGACGCAACCTCGAAGGCCGCGAAGAGGCTCCCGTACCGCTCGACGAGCGACTCGGCGAACTGGTCGTACGCGCTGTCGACATCGGTCTTCAGCGTGGTCGCGACGGACGTGAGCAGGCGGGTCGCACGCTGCTCGTTCTTCCAGCTCTGGACCTTCTCGCGACGCTGGTGATCGTTGATCCGTTTCAGGGAGAGGTCGATCTGCCCCTTCGTCGCGTCGATCCGTAGGACGCGGGCGACGATCTTCTGTCCTTCGCGGATGTGGTCCCGGATGTACTTGACCCACCCCGTGGCGACCTCGGAGAGGTGGATGAACGCCTCGCGGTTCGCGAACTCGTCGAGCTTGACGAAGGCGCCGAAATTGCGAATCGAGGTTACAGTGCCGACGACGAGTTCTCCCTCTTCCGGAAACTCGGCCCGGAGCGGCATGGATCGCTCGGACCTCCGCCCTAGCTCACCGTCTTGACCAGCTCCCCTCGGAGCTTGGCGAGACCGCCGGTCGGAGTGGCGAGGGTTGCCCCGCAGACCGGGCAGTTCACGGGGGTCGAGGGTCGGCTGAAGATCGTCTGCTCCGCGGAGCAGTCCGGGCACTTGACGACCCAAAAGGGTGCAGGGGGATGGACCATGCGGATGCCTACTTGTGCTCCACGAGCTCGAGCTGGCTCGCGCGCCAGCTCGCCGGTTGCACGGTGTACTTGCACTTCTTGCAGCGGTACTTCAGGTACACGCGACGGACCGCCTTCGCTCGTCCCTCGGGCTTCGGGCGGGGGAATCCGCCATACCCCGAGGTCGCCCTCCGAAACCGGCGCTGTCCCCATTTGAGTTCTGAGGCCGGGCGCTTCTTACCCTTCTCAACATCGTGCTGCGTGTGCGTGCGGCACTTCGGGCAGTACGACGACACAGTCTTGGGGTAATGCATGGCCCCGCCGCGAGGTGTGCTTGATATATATCCGTTCACCCGGCCCGGCGCCCGGCCGACGGAAGAATCCGGAGCGAGGCTCGGATGGGCGACCGCAAGGTCGACCGAGCCGACTTCGATCCAGCGTGCTCCCGCTCCCGCTCCTCGGAGGTCGAAACGCCACCGCACGCCTGCATCGCGCGGACCTGGGCCGAAAGGACCATGCTAGACTCCGGGACGGTTCGAGACTCGGACGGCTCCCTCTGCGTGCCCGGTTCTTCGACGGAGGGACTCGCCGAGTCCTCGACCTACTTTGTTAAGTAGGGGGTCCAATTCGGCGGCCGCACCCCGAGGTCAATTCGATGGCGGACCGCACGACCCTGGACGCCGTCACTGAGGCGCTCAAGGCTGCGCCGGAACGGAAGTTCCCGGAATCCGTGGAGATCTCCGTCAATCTGAAAGAACTCGATCTCAGTCTCCCGAAGAACCGGATCGAGGACGAAGTACCGCTTCCGAACGGACGCGGGCGCAACGTGAAGGTCGCCTTGTTCGGCTCCCCGGAGATGTGCCAGAAGGCGAGGGGCGTGGCGGACATCGTCGTGCCGCCGGCGGACCTCGAGGAGCTCGTGAAAGACAAAAAGGCCGCGAAGAAGATGGTCGAGGGAGTCGACTTCTTCCTCGCGGAGGCTCCGCTCATGCCGCAGATCGGGAAGCGGCTCGGCGTCGTCCTCGGGCCGCGCGGAAAGATGCCGCGCCCGGTTCCCCCCGGGAGCGACCCGTCGAACCAGATCCAATCCCTGAAGCGGTCCATCCGGATCCGTTCGAAGGGGAATCGTACGTTCCACGCGGCCGTCGGGGGGCGGACGATGGCGCCCGAGGCGATCGCCCAGAACGTGGATGCCGTCCTCGCGCGCGTTCTCGCGAAGCTCGAGCAGGGACGGACCAACATCGCCTCGGTCTACGTGAAGACGACGATGGGACCCGCCGTCCGTCTCTGGTAGGGTCGATCGATGCCGGGTCGCACGTCGGTTCCTCCGCAGAAGCTCGAGCGAGTCGCCGAGCTCAAGTCGACGCTGCTCCGCGGGCCGATGACCGCGCTCATCGGATTCCGAGGTGTCCCGGCGTCGGCGCTCCAACGCATGCGCCGTGAGCTTCGGGACGCGGGTCACCCTGTCACGGTCGCTCCGAACAGTCTCCTCTTGCACGCGCTCGAGGCCGCCGCCGCGGAACAGCCGTCCCTGCGCCCCCTCATCGGCCATGTCTCGGATCAGACCGCGATCCTCACCGCGTCGGGGAATCCGTTCTCTCTCAACAGCGAGTTCCTGCGCACGCGCTCTCCCACACCCGCCCGCGGCGGGGAGATCGCGCCGCGCGACATCGTCGTGTCCGCACAGACCACGAGCTTCAAGCCGGGGCCCATCGTCGGAGAGCTCCAGCACGCCGGATTCCCCGCTGCGATCGAGAAGGGGAAGGTCGTCCTCAAGAAGGACGTCACGATCGTCAAGGCCGGTCAGGTGATCTCGCGCGAGGTCGCCGGCATGCTCACCCGCCTCGAGGTCTTCCCTCTCGAGGTCGGTCTCAATCTGCGCGCCGTGATCGACGGGGACACGCTCTACCTGCCCGACGTCCTTTCCGTCGACCTCGACGCGCGGCGCCAGGAGGTTGCTCGCGGGCACCGCAGCGCAGTCCAGCTCGCCGTCGAGCTCGGGTATGCGACGCCTCAGACCATCACGCCTCTCGTGGCACGCGCCCATCGGCGCGCGCTCGCGATCGCGATCGCCGCAGGGTACCCGACGCCGGAGACCCTGCCCGCGCTCCTCGCCCGCGCTCTCCGCGAGGCGGCAGCGCTTTCTCACCTCACAGGTACCGAAGGGTCCCCCAAACAAACGGAGTGAACAACCATGGAGTACGTGTACGGTGCGCTACTGCTCAACGCCGCCGGGAAGCCGATCGATGAGAAGGGACTGACCAGCGTCGTGGGCGCGGCCGGGGTGGCCGCGAATCCGGCGAAGGTGAAGGCCCTGATCGCCTCGCTCGAGGGCGTCAACATCGCGGACCTCCTCGCGAAGGCCGAGACGTTCGCGGCACCCGCGCCGGCGCCTGCGCCCGCCGAGAAGAAGGACGGCAAGGGCGAGAAGAAGGAAGAGGAGAAGCCCGAAGAGAAGGGCGTCTCGGAAGAGGAAGCGGCCGAGGGACTGTCGGCCCTCTTCGGCTAGATTCCGAGCCTCCGAGAGCGCACCACTTAAGTCCCGTACCCGGGTGGGTCGCGTCGGGGGCGCCTCGCGCCTCCGATTGCGACCGATGGCAGCTCGGGAGTTCTGCGGCGTCGTCGGCGTCTCGCTGCAGAACCAGGGCGCTGCCCCGTTCCTCTTCCGGGGCCTGAGGGCACTCCAGCATCGCGGGCAGGAATCGGCCGGCATCGCGACGAGCGCGCACGGCCTCCTGCATCACCGCCGGGGGATGGGTCTCGTCCACGAGATCTTCGGCCAGGATTCCCTCGATAGCCTCCGCGGGAACGTCGGCATCGCGCACACGCGCTATTCGACGACGGGGACCTCCGACCTCGAGAACGCCCAGCCGATCGTCGTCCGGTTCCACGGCGAGGACGCAGCGTTCGCCCACAATGGCGACATCGTGAATTTCGAGCGGGTGCGACGCAGGCTCCAGGCCCAGGGCGTCGAGTTCCTCGGCAACGCCGATTCGGAGACGATGGCCCAGATGATCGGGGTCGAGTACGGGATGACCCGCGACCTCGAGTCCTCCGTGCGCCGGGCGTGCGCCGAGCTCGTCGGGGGGTACGCGGTGGTCATGCTCGTGGGTTCGAAGCTCCTCGCCTTCCGCGACCCCCTCGGCATCCGTCCGCTCGTGATGGGCACGCTCGACGGGGGCTTCGCGTTCGCGAGCGAGTCGGTCGCGCTCGAGCTCATGGGCGGGCGGCTGGTGCGCGACGTCCTCCCCGGAGAGGTCATCCTCGTCGAAAAGGGCCAGACGGTCCACAGTTCCCGCATGGCCGGCGTGGGGGAGCGCGCGCACTGCATGTTCGAGTGGGTGTACTTCTCGCGCCCGGACTCCGTCGCCGAAGGGCAGATGGTCTACGAGGTCCGGACCCGGATCGGGAAACGGCTCGCTGCAGAGAGTCCGGTCCAGGCGGACCTCGTGATCCCGGTTCCCGACTCCTCCCGGCCGCAGGCGCTCGGGTTCTCTCAGGCGTCCGGGATTCCGTACGCGGAGGGCTTGATCAAGAACCGGTTTGTCGAGCGCACCTTCATCCTCCCCGACCAGAAGCGGCGCGAGGCCGAGGTCCGGGTCAAGCTCCACCCCGTCCCCGGGCTCCTCGGGGGAAAGCGCATCGTGCTCCTGGACGATTCGATCGTTCGGGGCACGACCCTCAAGGAGATCGTGGCCATGGTCCGCCAGGCCGGCGCGACCCGCATCGACGTGCGGATCGGCTGCCCGCCGATCGTGGCCCCCTGCTATTTCGGCGTCGACATGAAGGAGCGTCGCGATCTCATCGCGAACGGTCGGACCGCGGAGGAGGTTGCGAAGATCGTCGGCGCGGACTCGGTCCACTACCTCTCCATCGAGGGCCTCGTCGCGTCGATCGCACTCCCGCAGGAGAGCCTCTGTTTGGGATGTCTCACCGGACGCTACCCGGTCGAGGTACCGGCGGAGCGCCGCCGGTTCCAGAAGCAGCTCGAGGAGTACTAGCGCGTGGCGGCCGCCGTCCTGGTGCGCGGCGGGGGACGGCTCTATCTCGTCGACGTGGAGGAAGGCTCGGCCCGCGCCCTTCTGCCCCTGGAGGACACTCCGGAACCGGATCCCGCCGGCCCTTCCTCGGCCGACGCGCTCCGACGAACGCTCTCGCGATACCCCTCGCCTCCCGAGCTCCTCGTGGGGGAGCCCTCCCTCGGCGCGTGGCTCGAGGGGATCGGGCTACCCTCGAAGCCCGCACCTCTTCCCGAGCTCCGCCGGGCCCGCGAACGCCTGCCCGATCGGCCGTTCGCGCTCGAACGTTCGACCTTCCTCCAGGATGCCCATCGGCGACTCACCGAGGCGCTCGCCTCCCCGGAGCAGACGCTGATCGCTCTCGCGAGGGAGGAGGAGCGGCTCGAACGGGTCGAGACGCGGGAGGAAGGCGCCGCCGACGAATGGATCGGCGGAGCGACCGGTGACCTCGCGGAGTACGCCGAAGCGTGGGGAACCTTTCGGGCGTCGGTGCGAGAGCATCGAGCCCGGCTGCTCGGTAGGCTCGAGCGCGCAGCGGAATCGGTCGCTCCGAATCTCTCGGCGATCGTCGGACCTCGCGTCGCGGCACGGCTCATCTCCGCCGCCGGGGGTTTGGGTGCGCTGGCCCGCATGAGCTCCTCGCGCTTGCAGCTCCTCGGGACCCGGCGACGGCCCGGTGGGCGACGGGGCCCGAAATACGGCGTCCTTGCACGCTCGGTTGTCGCTGCGGGCCCACCCCCAGGCCGGGAGGGGGCGTTCGCGCGGAGCCTCGCGGCGTGGGCAGCGATCGCGGCGCGAGCGGATGCCACGACGCGAAGGTCGATCGCCGAGATGTTGCTCGCCCGACGCGACGCTCGCTTGAAGCGGCTGCACGCGGGCCCACGAACGTGAGACCGAAGGACCGGTACCAGAGGCTCGGACGTTCCGCGCGCCTGTGGCGTCGCACGAACGAGGAGCCTCCCTCCTATTGGACGGAAGCTCTCGCCGGTGCTCAACCCGTCTACGGGGAGCGGCTCGTGCACGCCGAGAATCGGTGGCTGCGCCGGTGGGAGCCGAACCGAAGCAAGCTCGGCGCCGCGATCGCGAAGGGATGGACGGAACCTCTCCCCCAGGAGGGAGAACGGTGGTTGTACCTGGGAGCCGCCTCGGGGACCACGGCGTCCCACATCGCCGATCTGGTGGGCCCGGCCGGGTCGGTGTATGCTGTCGAGAAGAGTCTCCGTCCGTTCGCGCGACTACTCCGGCTCGCCGAACGGTACCCGAACCTTGCGCCGGTCCTGGACGACGCACGCCGGATCTCCGGCTACCTCGGTCTCGTCCCCCCTGTGGACGGGCTCTATGTCGACGTTGCCCAGCCGGATCAGGTCGAGATCGCGCTCGAGAACGCCCGGACGTTCCTGCGGGAGCGGAGCTCGTTCCTGCTGGTCCTCAAGACGGCGAGCATGGGCCGCGATCGGTCACCGCGGGAGCACCTCGAGTCAGCGATCGATGCTATGCACCGGCAGATCGAGGTCGAGGAGGAGATCGCGCTCGACCCGTTCCATCGAAAGCACTACCTGATCGGAGGCCGCCCGGGCCGCGCGCTCTTTCGCCCCGTCGAGGCCTACCGCGCGAGGCCCCCGTTCAGGAACCGCGACTCCCGCGTTGCACGAGAATCGTGACGACGTCCTCGTCCCGCAGGCCGTGCTCTCGTCCCACCGTCTGACCCGGAAACCGAGCGCTCGGCCCCCAGATCTGGGCCGCGCGGAATCCGTGGTCGAGGTCGCCCGGGAGACGGTTCAGGAGATCGTGGATGCGATCTCCCTGGCGGAGGATCACTGGATCGTCCCGATCCGGGGGTTTGCCCGGGGGCTTGACGTAGATCCGGATGAACGCGAGCGCCTTCCCGATCCCCTCCACGAGCTCGGTAAGGCCGATCCGCTCCCGGGCCGAGACGAAGAGCGCCTGGAACGGCCGGAGCCGCTGCAGGAGCGTCGCTCTCTCGGCGGGGACCAGGAGCTCGCACTTGTTGACCGCGAGGATGGCCGGAAGGTACACGCGGTTGCCGGCAAGAGCATCGATCAGCTGGTCCGGGGTCGCGTCTTCCCGGAACACGATGAGTCCGTTGTGGAACCCGAACTCCCGGGCGATTTGGCTTGCGAGCCCTCCCGCAAGCTGCGTGAGCTTCACCGTGCTCGAAATGGTGAGACCCCCGCGGTCCGACTTCGTTAGGACGATCTTAGGAGGCTTCGTATTGATCCGTACCCCGGATCCCTCGAGCTCGGCGCGGAGCGCATGGAAATCCGGATGTTCCGGATCGATCATGAACAGCACCATATCGACCGCACGGACGACCGAAAGTACCTCACGCCCTCGACCACGGCCCTTGGCCGCGCCCGGTACGAGGCCCGGCATGTCGAGGAGTTGGATCGAGGCACCGCCCCAGCGAAGCATCCCCGGGATGATGGAAAGGGTGGTGAAGTCGTAGGCCGCCGCCTGACTCGCGGCCCCCGTGAGATCCGTCAGGAGGGTGGACTTCCCGACGGACGGGAAGCCTACGATGCCCACCGTCGCATGCCCCGATTTCCGAACTGCGTAGCCGAGACCACCGCCCTTGCCCTTGGCCCGTTTCTCCCGTTCGAGCCGCAGGACCGCGAGCTTCGCCTTGAGTCGCCCGATGTGATGCTGGGTCGCCTTGTTGTAGGGCGTCCTCTGGATCTCGTCTTCGGCTGACTTGATCTGTTCTTCGAGGGTCGCCATGACGATGCGTGTGAGTCAGGGGAGACGCAAAAAGATTCCGAGCCAGGTCCGCTACCAGACGCTGCGGATCCCTTCCGGCTCGAGGCCTTTGACCGCATACAGGACCATGCGTCGGCT
>JAKIWU010000139.1 GCA_022749905.1 Thermoplasmata archaeon | reverse complement strand
GCGACCGAGATCGTGGAGGACCGCGGCTTGGCCCATCCGACCCTCCTCCGAATCTTGGTTAATCGCAACGGCACGATCGAACGAGGTGAGGGCGCCCTCGGAGTCGCCTTTCTTCCGGAGCACATGGCCCCGTAGCAACCAGGCGGCGTCGTATTCCGGTTTGAGGTGCAGAGCGACGTCGAGCTGGCCGAGCGCCGCCTCCATGTCCCCGCGGTCGAACGCCCGGCGTGCGGCGTGCATCACGACTTCGAGGCGCTGGACGCTCGGGAGGAATCGCTCGCCGGCCTCTGTGGGAAGGGTCACTCGGCCCCCTCACGTTCCAAGTGCCGGAGGCACGTGGCCCGCCACTTCGCGGCGAGTTCGTGCTCGGGCTTCAGCGCCAGCGCGCGGTCGTAGGCCTCGAGCGCGTCTCGGTATCGCTCGAGCTGCTGGAGCGCGATGCCCTTCCCAGTCCACCCGTCGGCACTCCGGGGTTGCTTGTCGACCACCTGCCCGTATCGGAGGAGGGCCATGTGCGCATCGCCGCCTTCGAGGGCGAGTTCCGCGAGCTGCATCAGCACGTGAGGCTCCTCGGCGTCCGGCTCGATCGATTCGATGAAGGATTGGAAATCCGCCGGGGTCGAACCCGCCGGCGCGGGCGCATCTGCCTCCTCGTCCATCTCCTCGAACGCCTTGGCGAGGGACGGGAGATCCGCCAGGGTCTCGGGAGTCGCAGGACGGGCCGGCTTCTCGGTCGCCCTAGGCCCGAGAGCCGCCCGGGCGGCGCGCGTGGCGGGATGTTCTGGCCCGAGTTCGATCGCCTTGGCGAGGGCGACCTCGGCTTCGGACACGTCACCCAACCTCGCATGGGCACGAGCTTGGCCGGCCCAGGCTTCGATCCGATTGGGTTCGAACGACGCGACCTTCTCGAAACCCTCGAGGGCCTCTTTGGCCCGGTCGTGATTGAGCAGGATCTCCGCTTTCGCCAACCAGGGATCGGGGAAGTTCCAGCGGAGGGCGATCGCGCGGTTGTAGTACTGGATCGCGGCGCCCCATCGACCTTTGTGCTCCAGCAACTCCCCTTTTCGGAACAGGATCGGCGGGTTCTGCGGGTTCGTCCCGAGGACGCGGGTGAAGAGGGCCTCCGCCCCGTCGGAATCCCCGAGGGCGAGCAAGGCATCCCCGAGCCCGAGCGCCGCGCGGACGTCTTGGGGCGCGACGTCCAGGATGGCCTGGAACAAGGCGGCCGCCTCGGCGGGTTGCCCGTCGCGACGGAGCTGGTCGGCTTTCGGCACGATGTCGCCCGCTTTCGCGGGATCGAGGTGCAGCGCCTCCCGAAGCGCCGCCACGGCGTCGGAGAGACGTCCGAAACCGAAGAGGATGTTGGCGCGCTCGAACCAGGCGCGGCGACTCGTGCGGTCGACTTCGAGGACCCGCTCGTAGCAGTCGAGCGCCTCGTCCGGTCGACCGAGAAGGATGAGGATCTCCGCCCGATCGAACCAGGTGTCGGTCTCCTCGGGACGCTCTCGAAGGAGTCGGTCGTAGCAGTCCAGGGCGCCGGCGTAGTTGCGTTCCTCGAGGAACGCGTCGGCTTCCTCGCGCAGACGGCTCGCGTGTTGTTCCTCGTCGACCTCTCCCGGGACCAGTTCGTCCCGGATCGCACGGGCGAGCGCCTCGGAGACGCCGCGGCATTGAGTGAGGGCGCCAAGGTCTGCCGCGTGCAGCGAGGCCAAGTCGGGGAATGCGGTCGCGATCACGTCGGCTTGGTCTTCGGCCATGCCGGGTACGGTCCCGAGAAACCGCAAGACCTCCTGGCGGGCGGCGTCTTTCTCGAGGGCGACGAGCCGCTCCGTCGCCATGCGAGTCCGGGTCTCGACGTCTTCCTCTTTCGACACGAGCGCCTTTTCGCGCTCCTGCAGATGATCCGCCTGCGCGCGCAACGCGTCCGTCCGGGACCGAAGATAGCCGTCGACGTCGGCACGCTGCTTCTCCAACTCCCGTTTGAGCTCCTCCAATTCAGCGCGAATCGAGGCGGCCATCGCTTCCTCCGGTTCGGGCTCGGGTTCGGGCTCGGGTTGGGGAGCCGGCTGAGGCTCCGGAAGCGGCAAGGGCGGCTCCGGATGGGGGACCGGCTCGGGCGGGAAGGGCTCGGGCGCGGGGAGGTCCAAATCCTCCTCGAGGCGGTCGAGATCCGAAGGCGTCGGCACCGGCTCCGAGGGTTCCCGCCCCTCGACCACCGGGGGCGTTTCGGGCAACTCAGGACTCGTCTCTTCGATCGGCACGGGGGGTCCTGAACCTGCTCCGGTCGGAGGTTCCAGTTCCGCGAGGTCGCTCCCCGGAGGCCCGAGGACGTTCGCGCGAAGTCCGTAGTTCGCGGCGAGGTGGACCGGCATCCATTCGCGCGAGGCGAGATAGCGGTAGAGGAACGAAAGCGCGGCGCGGGCTTTCGCATCCGTCGGCGTGGCCCGACGCGATTCCCGCAGGAAGGCGTGGAGGATCTCCGCATCTCCGGCGCTCAACAGCGGGCGTGCATCGCCGTCGAGATCAAGGAGTCGCACGAGCCGGATGGCGTCCGCGGAGGTCGGCTCGGCGTCCGACTGTCTCCATTCGATCTGGGAAAGGTCCGACGCGAGGATCGCGACCTCCCGCGAACCGACGAGATCCAGGAGCGAAGGACCGGGCAGCATCGCCGGGTCCAGCCACAAGGGTCGATCGGCGACGAGGAAGTCGAGACAGGGTCGGCAGAAAAAATCGCGGCTCGCGGCGCCGCACCGGTACGCAGGCTGCAGGATCG
>JAKIWU010000138.1 GCA_022749905.1 Thermoplasmata archaeon | reverse complement strand
TGGGCGGGTCGCTCGAAAAGATCCGAGAATGCGGACAGTACATGCAAAGCGCCTTCGTGGCCCTGGGAGTGGACCCGGCCCATACGGAGTTCCGCTGGGCCCAGGACCTTCAGGCCCGCGACGGATATTGGAATCGCGTCGTTCGCGTGGCGAAGGCGACGTCGCTCGCTCGGTCGCGCCGGGCGCTCCCGATCATGGGACGCGCCGAGGGGGAAGCCAACCTCGACACGGCGAAGCTGTTCTACCCCTCGATGCAGGCCGCGGACATCTTCGAACTGCCCGTGGAGATCGCGTACGCGGGGATCGACCAGCGTCGCGCCCATGTGCTCGCCCGCGAAGTCGCGCACCACTACCACTGGCCCGTACCGGTGGCGGTCCACACGCCGCTCATCTCGTCCCTCAAAGGAGGAGGCCGGATGGACCCGGAGTCACAGACCGTGGAACGGAAGATGTCGAAATCCGACCCCGGCACCGGTATCCCGCTTCCGTCGGAGCCGGAGGTCATCGCGTCCCGCATCGAGGGGGCGTACTGTCCGGCGAAAGAGGTCGACGGAAACCCGCTCGTCGAGCTCGTCCGGTACGCGATATTTCCATGGGAAGGCAGGCTCGCCATCGAGCGCGCGGCGAAGCACGGTGGCTCCGTGATCCTCGCCTCGGAGGAGGAATTCCTCGCCACGTGGCGGGCTGGGTCGCTCCATCCGCAGGACCTCAAGACGGCCGTCGCGCTCGCGCTGACGCGGATCACCGAGCCGGCGAATCGATTCTTCCGGAGCCATCCCGAGGCGATTCCGCCCGCGCTCCGGCCCGGTGGGCAGGGCGCTGTTTGATGTCGCTTCCGCAGTGTTAAATACGGTCGCCCATAGCCACGGGTCCACCCGTGAGCCGAGGGACCCCGTTCGGGTTCCCGCTGACGCGAGGAAACGATGGCGCGACCGATCTACATCCGGTTTGAGACCCCGACGGAAATCGCCGACAAGGCGCTGCAGCTCGTGCAGATCGCGCGGGAGACGGGCAAGCTCCGCGTCGGCACGAACGAAGTGACCAAGGCGAGCGAGCGGGCCGAGGCGAAACTCGTGGTCATGGCCGAGGACGTCGATCCGATCGAGATCCTGGCGCACATTCCGATGCTCTGCGAAGAGAAGCGCATCCCCTACCTGTACGTCCCGAAGAAGCAGCGGCTCGGTCAGTCGGCGGGCCTCTCCAAGTCGGCGGCGAGCGTCGCTGTCGTCGAGGCGGGCGAGGCGAAGGGGATCCTCGAGGAACTCACCGGCGCCTACGCGACGCTCAAGAAGTAATCGACCCCGACGATCTTAGGAGCGGATCATGGCAGAAGAGGACAAGGGCTCCCCGGCGGAGGTCGTAGAGCTCGTCGGGCGAACCGGGATGGCCGGAGAGGCCACCCAGGTGAAGGTCCGGGTCCTCGCGGGTCGAGACCGGGGGAAGATCATCGCCCGGAATGTGATGGGGCCCATCCGCGTCGGTGACGTGCTCGTCTTGCGCGAGACCGCCCGAGAGGCGCGCAAGCTGTCCGTGCGCT
Organism: Thermoplasmata archaeon; assembly: GCA_022749905.1. Lineage (GTDB taxonomy): Archaea > Thermoplasmatota > Thermoplasmata > Lutacidiplasmatales > UBA184 > Lutacidiplasma. The sequence goes on along the minus strand of JAKIWU010000138.1, from coordinate 1,267 downwards.
GAGGACGCTCCGGTCATGGTCGTCCATCGCACGTGCTCGTTCTGTGCCGGGGAGATCGAGCCCGGTACCGGCCAGTTGTTCGTCAAGCGGGACGGCTCGCTCTACGCATTCTGTTCCTCCTCCTGCCGGAAGCAGCAGCTCGGACTCGGCCGGGTCGGTCACCGCCTCCGGTGGACCCATGCCCATGAGCTGAAGCGACTCGCGGAGCAGCGCCGCCAACCGGCCGCGACGGAAGTCGCGGCGAAGCCCGCCCCGGCACCCGCGGGGGGTAAGCCCAAGGAGGCTGCTGCCGTCCCCTCCGATTCGGGATCCCGGAAGAAAGGAGCCAAACCGAAACCGGCGGACGCCGGGGTCGAACCGAAGGCCGAGGACGCGAAGACGGTACCCAAGAAACCCCGAGCGAAGAAGCCGTCCGCGCCTCCCGCATCAACCTAGACCGGAACGGCGCGAGCTTTTCTGCCGGGCCACGGGCCCGAAGTTCTATTGTCGAAGCAGCGGGTCGGCGTCCGTTGACTCTTCCCACCCTCGAGCAGGTAGTCCCCGAGCTGGTCGGGTTCGTCCTGAGTGGCCTGGTCGTTCTCTACGGTTGGCCGGCCGCTCGTGGCTTCCGTGAGTGGGTCGACCGAACCTTAATCCGACGGGTACCGGCGCTCTCCCTCCTCCGGTGGGACTGGAGCGTCGTCGCGCTCGTCCTCGGTGCGGTGTTTGTGGTCGCGGCCGTCGTTCAGTCGGCGCCGATTCCCTGCTCGGCCGGAGAGGACGATACGCTGGCCCTCCTCCAGTCGGGACGGGGACTCCTCGCCGGGGGGAACCCATTCGCGACGTTCCAGTGCGGCCACCCGGTGCTCATCCCCTACGGCCTCGCCGGTGCGATCCTCGATGGCCTCGGGAGCTTCGGCGGTCGCGTCGGGATCTGGCTGGTCTGGAGCCTGATCGCCCTGCTCCTGATTCCTTTCACGTGGTACTTCGCGACCCCCTCCCGGTGGTACGCGACCATCTTCGTCGCGACGTCGATGCTCTACGCCCCGCTGGTTGTGGGCTCGATCCAGGGGGGACACAGCGCGATTGTGCCGGTCGCGGCCCTCCTCGGCATCTGGCTCGCGTTGCGTCGGAATGCCGTGGCCGGAACGATCGCGGGGTTCCTCTCGACGGTGAAGTTCCCGTCGCTCTTCCCGTTCTGGGGAGGCCTCTCTGGCGTCGGACGGGGGCGCTGGTTCGCGATCGGTACCTCAGCGGCCGTCTTCGCTGGCTTGTCCGCCCTAGTCGT
>JAKIWU010000137.1 GCA_022749905.1 Thermoplasmata archaeon | reverse complement strand
GTTCGAAAGGCGTGCCGGAGTCGGTCGTCGTCAGCAAGCACGCAGGACGGAACTCGCTCAACGTCACGGTCACGATCCTCGGCCTCACGTTCGCGGGGTTCATCGCGGGCTTCCCCATCATCGAGGAGGTGTTCAATCTCAAGGGCGTTGGTCTTCTCCTGGTCTATTCGATCCAGCAGCCGTACGACTTCGGGCTCATCTTTGGGACCACCCTCCTCTTCACGATCATCGTCGTGTTCGCCAACATCATCGTCGATATCCTCTACGCCTACCTCGACCCGAGGGTCCGGCTCGGGTAGTCTAGGATGACGACCCCCACCCCTGCGCCCGCCGTCCTGACGGGGAAGGGCCGACCGAATCCGCAGATCGCCCAGATCAAGCGCACCCTGTATTTTCTCTCTCGCAACACGCTCGCGATCATCGGGCTCGCGATCCTGCTCTTCTTCCTCGTCGTCGCCATCGGCGCTTCGTTCTATCCGGCCCCCAACGACGGGCTCGTCACCTACTGCGGAACCACAACGAGCAACGGCGCGGGAGTCTCCGGCGCGACCGTCTGCCCGGGCAAGGTCATCTGTACCTACCCGATCAACACGCCGCCCCCGAGCACGAACTGCTTCCCGGTCGATCCGACGAATCCCTCGCAGGTCGGACCGACCGTGAATCTCGCCCACTTTACCAGTGGCCCGCTCCCCTTCGGGTCGCTCACGCTCGTTCCGAGCGGTCCGTTTTTCTTCAATACCTTCGACGGTCTCATCAAGGGCTCCCAATGGTCGCTCGGGGTCGCCGCCGGCGTCGTCACGAGCGGCGCCCTCATCGGGCTCATGTTGGGCTCGATCGCCGGATACTTCGGGGGCCTGGTCGACGAGATCATCATGCGGATCACCGACATCTTCCTCTCGATCCCGGCGCTCCTCCTGACCCTGGTCATCATCGCTTCGATCGGCTACGAATTCTCCACGCTCGACGGACGCGTCTATCTCCTCATGCTCGCGTTCATCATCACCTGGTGGCCCTCTTACACCCGGATCGTCCGGGGCCAAGTGCTCATCACCCGCGAGCAAAAGTATGTCGAGGCGTCCAAGGCGAGCGGCGCGAAGGGCGGGCGGATCATCCGCAAGCACATCATTCCGAACTCGATCTATCCGGTCCTCGTGTCGATGTCGCTCGACGTCGGCTCCGTCCCCCTCGGAATCGGGGCGATCATTTTCCTCGGCTTCCAGATCTTCCCCACGCCGTACTTCCCGGAATGGGGGACCCTCGCGGCGCTCGCCGTCAAGACTCTCCCGGGCCAGTTGAACCTCTGCGCCATCGATCCGAACTGCATCTTCCCCTGGTGGCAGGGCTTTTTCCCCGGGATCACGCTCTTCATGTTCGCGATCTCGGTGAACTTCCTCTCCGACGGGCTTCGGGACGCCCTCGATCCCCGGTTGCGGAGGTGAGACCGCACGGCCGCGAGCGCCACCCCACGAACGGTCACCTTGCCGGCTGAAGCCGGCGGAGGGGCCCGTACGGGGCCGACGCCCGAGCCGACGCAGCTTGCGAACATCGCCGCCGCCGGTTCCCTATCGGCCGGCGATCCGATCCTCGAGGTCGCGAACCTTCGTACCTACTTCTTCACCTACGACGGGGTCGTGAAGGCGCTCGACGGCGTCACCTTCCAGATCCGACGGGGGGAGACCCTCGGTCTCGTCGGCGAAACGGGCTGCGGCAAATCCGTGACGGCCTTCTCGATCACGAAGCTCATCGCCGACCCGCCCGGGCGGATCATGGACGGATCGATCCGGTTCAAGGGCGCGAACCTCCTGTGGGGCATCCAGAACGAGGCGTCCTTCCGGCCGATCTCCGGCACGAACCGCGTAAAGGTCAAGCGCCACTACCGACGGATCCGGGCTGGGCTCGATCGCATGACCGCCGTGCGGGGCGGGGGCATCTCGATGATCTTCCAGGAGCCCACGAGCGCGCTCAACCCGATCTTCACGATCGCCGACCAGATCTCCGAGGCTCTCCTGCTCCACCAGGGGTCGGAGATCATCGAACATCTCCTCAACGCGCGCACGTTCGGACCCGAGGTCGAGGCCGGGATCGAGATGCTCCTGAAGGCCGCACGATCGACGAACCCCGAGGACCTCCGCGCGGCGTCCGAGGAGTTCGGACGGGCGACCCGTCTTCCCTCCCTGGGGGTCCAGGCTTTCTACGTCCTCAAGGGGGGACGCGTCGACCCCGAGGCGAAGCGCTTCGAACTTCGCAAGGCGCTGCGCCGCGCGCGTCTCTCCGGGATCCAGCGCACCTACCTGCGCAACGAGCGTCGCCGTCTGGAGATCGGGCAGGCCCTCAACGAGGTCTACCTCGAGGAAATGCGGAACGGCCGGCCGCTCCGGCGCCAGCGCCGCAACCTGCGCTCCCGGCGCCTCGCTCTCCGGCTCCGCGGGGGCTACTTCGGGATCTGGGGGATCAAGCGGAGGATCCAAACCCCGCTCCGGCTCGAGACCTTCTGGCTCACGGTCCAGCACCTCGAAGGCGTCTCGATCGCGAATCCCGTGCAAGTGGCCCGCGGCTACCCGCACGAGCTCTCGGGAGGCATGCTCCAACGCGTGATGATCGCGATGGCGCTCTCCTCCGAGCCCGAGCTGCTCATCGCGGACGAGCCCACGACAGCGCTCGACGTGACGATCCAGGCGCAGATCCTCGGCCTGATGCGGGACCTCAAGGCACGGGTGGGGACCGCGATCCTGCTCATCACCCACGACCTCGGGGTCATCGCCGAGGTCGCCGACCGAGTCTGCGTGATGTACGCGGGAAACGTCGTCGAGGTCGCCCCGGTGCGCGCCCTCTTCCAGCACCCGCTCCACCCGTACACCCAAGGACTCCTCGCCTCGATCCCGCGCCTCGACGACCCGG
>JAKIWU010000136.1 GCA_022749905.1 Thermoplasmata archaeon | reverse complement strand
GTCGGAGGTTCCGGCCCCGAAGAAGGACGCGTCCGTGAACGCATCCGGTCCGATCCTGGTCTTGCCGCGCGCGTCCGGTTCGTCGGCCCGGTCGCGGAGGTGGAAAAGGCCGCGCTGCTCGGTCAAACCGATCTCTTCGTCCTGCCCTCCACCTCGGATACCGCGAGCGTCGCCCTCCTCGAGGCGATGGCCTGCGGTACGGCGTGCCTCGCCTCCGACGTCGGCGGTCCGAAGGAGATCCTCGAGGATGGTGGGAACGGCCGCCTCGTCTCCGTCGAGACCCCGCACGCCCTGGCAGGGGCGATCGATGCGCTCCTCCAAGACCCCACAGAACGACGGCGATTGGGAGGTCGCGGGACGGAATTCGTGCGAGCGTCGGCCTCGATCGACGCGACCGCACGCCGCTTTATCTCCCTCTACGAGCTCCTTCGCTCGGAGCGTCTTCGTCAGTGAGCCCGGTCAGGTTGGCAGACGTCCGCCGGATCGCGAGCGGACGCGGTCGGAAGCCCTCCGACGCCGATGGGATCGCGATCGAGCAGGCTCTCCGCGAGTACCGTTCCCAGGCAGGACCCCCGCTCTCTCCGTTCTCCCTCGAGGTGGACGGCCGACCCTACACGAGCTTTCTCGATGCTCTCGACGACAGCTCCGCAAGCTTCCGCACCGCCCGCCTGCGCCTCAGCGAGCCCCCGGCCGACCCGGAAAGCTGGCGCTTCCTCCGACCGTGGTCGTCGATCGACCTGGGGAGCGATGGCTCCGCGCAGTTCCTCGCGCCTAAGGGCGCCCCCGACCGAGCCCTCGCCCGCTTCCGACTCGTCGATCGATACGACCCCGGGCGCGGCGTTCGCATGCCCCCCCAGTTGGGAGGACCGTTCCCGCTCGCCGCGTTCGTCGCCTGGATGCGGGACCGCTCGATCCTCCCGCTTGGGATCGTGCTCGATCTGTATTTCCCATCGGAGCGGATCCGCTACCCTCTCGACCTCGTCCGGGGGGTTGCGCTCCCGGATCGACGGGCCGGCCGCCTTCCGGAGGCTCGATTCGTCCGACGACCCACCCGCGTATCCTGGGAGCTCGATCGCCGCCTCGCCGGGGGCGAACTCTCCCCGATCGCGGTGCGGACCCTCGAAACCCTCGCGGAGGTCAATGGAGCGAGCGAGGCTGAGCTCGAATCCTGGGTGGGGGGAAGCGTTCGGGAGTCCTTGAAAGTTCTGACCCAGAGCCACCTCGCGACGCAGGACACCGCTGCGGGCACCTACCACCTCCAACTCGAAGCGCTCATGCGGCCCGCGAGCCGCACATCCTCCTCGGCGGGATCGGCCGTCGCCGGATCAGCCTTGCGAGAAGGTGTCACCGAACTCCTCGCGGCCGCAGAAGCCCGAGCCACGTGCCCGCTCTGCGGCGACCTCCTCCCGCCGGGGTACACCCGGCTCCTGTGTGCCAAATGCGAAGGCGAGGTGGGCGGGGTCTCCCGAGCCCCACGCTGAAGCGGGCCTGTCGGGAGTCTCCGCGCCCTTGGGGTGTCCGAGGGCGCCTTTGAACCCGAGATTGCTGGCTTAGAAGGCCAGTACTTTGTCCGGACTAAGCTACAGGCCCGCGTACGCCGGTATCGCACCCCTCCTTATCGATTCCCTGCTCGACTTGGCCCCCCGGGGGCGACCGGAATGAGCCCCTCGCCCGATCGTGGGCGGGACGAGGCAAAAAAAAGCGCGACACGTATATGTACGTGTCGTGGCCAATTCATGATCGTGAATCGTTCTCGCTCCGCCTCCGCGTGGACACGGCGGAGCCGGCGCTTCCGCTCCGGCCGCCGCGGGCTCGTCTCGGTCGTCGCCACGCTGTTCGCACTGCTTCTGCTCGTTCTGCTGATCTCGATCTTCATGCTGGGCCCCCTCGGCTCCCAGGAGCAGAGTCTCGAGACCCAGCACACGCTCCAGGTCGAGAACCAGGTGGCCGAGCTCCAGCAGGCCCTCGCCTTCGAAGGAGCGCATGCGAGTTTCCCCACGACCTTCACCTCCCCGGTGACCCTGGGCACGACCGGGGTCCCACCCTTCGGGGCATCCACCTACGGAACCTTGCAGGTGCAGGGAGCCTCGGCCGCGACGGCGGACGGGATCACGATCACCCAGGTGGTGCCGCTCAACATCTCCTGGACCCCCTCCCTCCCGAGCTGCAACAACTGCAAGCTCGACTACTACAATGTCTCCGTGAATCACACGACGAACGGTGTGGTCTCCGCCCGTGGGAACGCGGGGTACGAGATTATCCTGAACCTCCTCGGCGAGAACAACACGAACCTCGACATCGACCTAAGAGGGAAAGCCACCACGGTCTATGTGGTCGTCGGCGGCTCGAACAACTCCGTGACGTTCACGAATAGCGGTTCGCCATCCACGACGAACGCTACGTTCTTGTTCTTCGGCCAGCACAACACGTTCGACCTCAGCACGTACGGCCGGATGGGGATCGTCGACGCCGTTTTCATCAGCAAGGTCGGCCACACCTGCCCGTACGCGAACCAGTCCGTCACCGACCACTTCTTCCTGCCGACCGCGAACGTGTCGGGCCTCAACGTCACCGCGACCTGGTGGAACTTCGTCGGCTATTCGAACCCGATCCACCAGGTGAAGGACCCGGCGACCAACTTCATCTACTGGAATGAGTCGCTAAGCGGCCCGACCGGCTGTGCGTTCACCAAGGCCACGTCGGTCAACTACCCTCTCGCGAGTTCGGGGTCGGTCCTCGTCCATCTCTCGAACAACTACGCCCCACCGGCCGACATCGCATTCGAGCAGGGTGCCGTCATCGGGGCGGAGGGAGGGGGTATCCCGGTGATGGTCGAGCCGCCTCTCATCAGCGTCTCGCCGTTCACCCCGGGGGGTCTCTCCGGGAAGGTCACGCTGTTCACCTTCGTC
>JAKIWU010000135.1 GCA_022749905.1 Thermoplasmata archaeon | reverse complement strand
TCGCGCAGGCTTTCCAGCGTCGTCCGTTCAACGGCCTCGGCAAGATGGAAGCGTTCGGCCGTCGCGACCCTGCTAGCGATCGTGTGCAGCGCCCGCGCCCTCGGGTCCTCGGCGGCGTACACCCGATGCCCGAATCCCGGGAACCGCTCGTGCCGATCGAGCCGTTCCCGGGCCCAGCCTCCGAGCTCGCTCGCGTGGGCGGCCTCGTCGAGCATCTCGGACACGTGCGCCGTCGCTCCGCCGTGAGCGGGCCCCTTGAGGGCACTGATGGCCGCCGTCGCCGCGGCGCCCAGATCGGCCCCCGTCGAGATGACGACGCGGAGCGCGAGCGTGGAGGCGTTCATGCCGTGGTCCGCAAGGAGGAGGAAGTACTGCTCGAGCGCGCGCACGCGCATCGCCTCCGACTCCGTACCGGTCAGCATCCAGAGGTAGTTCGCCACGTGGCCGAGGTCCTCCCGCGGACCGATCGGTGGAAGACCGCGTTCGCGCCGCGCGAGGTTCGCGAGGATGGAGGGTGATCGTGCGATGAGTTCGAGACCTTCCGCCTCCGTGGGCGGTGAGCCGAACCGTCCGCTCCCGAGCGCGGAGAGAGCGGTGCGGAGCGCGTCGATCGCCGGTGTCGAGCGATCGATCGCGGCCAAAACGTTCGCGAGCGATTCCGGGACGCTCCGGAGATCGGCCAGGGCTCGCGTGAGGTCCGCTGGGGGATCCCCGGCGGGCGGTTCCCCCCGAAGGAGCAGGTAGACGAGGGATTCGTAGCGCGCGTGGGGGAGAAGCTCGGAGATAGCGAATCCTCGATAGGCAAGGGTCCCGGACGAGCCTCCGACCGAGGTGATGGAGCTCTCTCCGAAGACCGCGTCGTCCTCGTGAACGCGCGCCATGGTTCGCCTGCCGACCGCTCCGCGCTCTCGGAGCGCGAGCGCAGGAAAAAGACGTTCCCCTCGCCGGCGCGCGCCGGGCAACCATTATGCCCGACATTCCGGTCGGCTCTTCTATGCGGGCTCGCGGCGGCTCGATGCTCAGTCCACCCCACCGGTACGGGACCGCAGCATGACTCGGAAAGCGACCGCCACGACGGCGACATCGCGCTCGCCCCCGAGCGGGCCCGAGCTCGCGATCCTGAAGCTCATCGCCGTTCTCGGAGCGACGCGTTCTCCGGTCGTTCTCACATCGCGTGAGGTCGGCGAGCGGATCGGGATTAGCCAGCAGTCGGCGGATCGCCATCTCGTTGCGTTGGAGGCCCAGGGGTTCCTTGTCCGCCAGCTCGCGGCCCGTCGGCAGCGCCTCACGCTGCTGGCGCCCGCGACGGAACACCTACGTCGCGAATACCAGTCCTATCGAAGGATCTTCGAGGGGCCCGCCGTCATGCGGTTCACCGGGACGGTCCAATCGGGCCTCGGGGAGGGTCGCTACTATCTCAGTCAACCGGGCTACATGGTGCAGTTTTCCGAGCGGCTCGGGTACTCGCCGTACCCCGGCACCCTCAACGTCGGCGTCCCACCGGAAGCGCTCGCCCGCGTCGGAACCGTGCGCGGTTGGACCGGGATCCGGATCGACGGTTTCCAGGCTACGGGTCGGACCTTCGGGGGCGCGACATGCTACCGCGCCCGTCTCGCCGGACGCGCGTGCCATGCGATCGTTCCGGACCGTACGCACCACGAGGGGGTCGTCGAGTTCATCGCCGCCGAGCGGCTTCGGGATACGCTCGTCTTGAAGGACGGCGACGCGATCCAGGCCGAGGTCGAGGAGGGATAATGGCCGGATCAGTGGCCCGAGTCGTCGCGAACGAACGGCGGCAGGAGCCGGCCGCGCCCGGCTCCGCCCGTCACCTCGTCAACCTCTGGACGGAGCCCGAGGCCCTTGGGCCCGAGCGGGTACGCGCCTTCGTCGGCATCCTTCGGACGCGCGGCTGTTACTGGGCCGACGTGAAGGGCTGCTCGATGTGCGGCTACTCTCGCGATACTCTCGGTCGATCGGCGACGCCCGAGGAACTCGACGCCCAGATCCGAGCCGCGCTCGACGGCTACCGGGGGGAACCCTACGTGAAGTTCTACACCTCGGGGAGCTTCCTCGACGACCGAGAGGTAGACCCAGCTTCGCGTCTCAAGCTCCTGGCAGGGTTCGAGGGAAAGGCCCGGAGGTTCCTCTTCGAGACGCTCCCTGAGTTCGTCACCGCGGAGACCATGGCTCCGCTGAAGGAGGCGTTCCACGGTGAGATCGAGGTCGCGCTCGGCCTCGAGTCCGCGGACCCCGAGGTCCTCCGCCGCTTCGTTCACAAGGGGTCGTCGCCCTCGGACTACTTCCGCGCCGGCGATCGCGTGCGCGAGCTCGGATGCCGGTCGAAGGCCTATCTCCTGCTCAAGCCCCCCTACCTCACCGAGCGCGAGGCGGTAGAGGACGTGGTCCGCTCCGTCCGCGTAGCCCGAGAGCATTTCGATTGCCTCTCCGTCAATCCGGTGCACATCCAGGGCGGCACGGTCGTCGAGTGGCTCTACAAACGTCACCGGTACCGCCCCCCCTGGCTCTGGAGCCTCGTCGACGCAATGGCTCGGGGAGCACGGGAACGCGGTGCCTCCCGGCTCGTAACGTTCCCGACGGCCGGAGGCAAGCCGAGGGGACCGCACAACTGCATGACCTGCGACCCGACCGTGCTCGGGGCCCTCGAGCAGGCGTCGCTCGGCCAGGTGTTCGAGCCGCTCGACGACCTGCGCTGCGACTGCCGGGGGCGCTACGAGCGCGAGACCGCGCTCGAGCCCCTCGGGGTCGAGGCGTGAGCGATCCGCTCGTTCCCCGGCTCCCATCGCACGCTGAGGAGACGATTCGCCGATTCCTGCGCGCTCACACGCGCGAGAGCGACGGCGCGGTCGTGGGGCTGAGCGGCGGGATCGATTCCGCTGTCGTCGCACGCC
>JAKIWU010000134.1 GCA_022749905.1 Thermoplasmata archaeon | reverse complement strand
GCTCCTCAATGGGGCGCTCGACAACTTCGTCGAGCTCACGGCGCTCCCGAACATCGTCACGGATCTGCGGCAGCCGAGCGGCGTGACGTTCGTCGTCAGCGCCTACATCATCAGTTCGACCGTCGCCGTGCCGATCTTCGCGAAGCTCTCCGACCTCTTGAGCCGCCGGAACGTCTTCCTGCTCGGACTGGTCATCTTCATCGCGGGATCGCTCCTCGCTGGCCTCAGCCAGAACCTGAACGAGCTGATCGCGTTCCGGGGACTGCAGGGGTTCGGCAGCGGCGGGTTCTTCCCGGTCGGGATCGCGATCACCGCCGTGATCTTCGCGCCGGAGATGCGCGCGCGGCTCACGGGTGCATTCTCCGCCGTCTTCGGGGTCGCGACGGTCGGCGGCCCGTTCCTCGGGAGCTTCATCGTCGACCACACCTCGTGGCGCTGGGTGTTCTACATCAACATCCCGATCGGGCTCGTAGGCATGGCGATCCTCCTGACGACGCTCGGTCCGCTGCGGCCGGAGCGGCGGGGCAGCTTCGACGCTGCGGGCGCGGCGGTCCTTGCGGGGTGGGTCGGCGCCCTGACGTTCGCCCTCTTCCAGGTCTCCCAGGGGGGGTGGACCTGGTCGGACCCGCGGATCCTCGGGCTCCTCGCCGTCTCCCTCGCCCTCTTCGTCGTCTTCGTGGTCTGGGAGCTCCGTACGAAGGAACCGATCGTTCCGCTCCGCCTGTTCCGCAATCGCGTCGTCCTGGCGAGCGGCGGCAACGCGTTCCTTCGGGGCGTGGTCATGTTCAGCCTCACGACGTTCATTTCGGTCTACGTCGGCCTCGTGCTCCTCAACGGTGCGCCGAACGCGGCGGACACGGTCCGGGACGTCCTCTACGCGCTCGTCATCCCGCTGGTGCTCGGGTCGGCGATCGGGGGGCAGCTCCTCGTTCGGATCCCGTACCGGCCCCTCGTCGCGTCCGGCATGGCACTCGCCGCCTTCGGATCCTTCTTCCTGATCTTCCTGACGACCTCGACCCCGACCTGGACGTTCGCGTACGGCTTCCTCCCGTCGGGGGGGCTCATCCTCCCGTTGATGCCGATCGGCTTCGGGATGGGGCTCACGTTCTCGGCGACGGTGATCTCGGTCCAGAATCAGGTCCCCCGCCAGGACGTCGGGGCGGCGAGCGGCCTCGTCCAATTCCTCCAGGGTCTCGGGGGTGCGATGGGGATTGCCCTCCTGACCTCCTTCCAGCAGGTGCGGTTCGACGCGCTCCGTCCGACCTCCGCCCCTCTCGGATGCGTCCCCGGCGCTCCGCCTTCGGGGGTTTGTCTCGCCTATCTGCAGAGCGTACAAGGCGCGCTCGTGACCTCCTACGATGACGTGTTCGTCGCGATGTTCGGGGTGCTCCTGCTCGCGGTCGTCTTCGCGCTCTTCCTGACCGGCCGCCTCCCGAGAAAAGCGCCGGAGGTACGAAAGGGCCCGATCTCCGAGGTGGCCGCGAACGCGTCGATCGGCAGTCAACCCTCCAGCGCCGAGCCCCAACCCTCGAGTGCCGCGCCCCGATGGGATGCGGAAGCCTCGGGACGCCGGTAGCCGGACGCCTTCGCGTTCGGCGTCGGATCCTAGGGGCCCGGGTGGGTCGCGAGTTCCGCGCGGATCTGACCGGTGATCTCCCGATGGACGGGTTCGATCTGCGCGGCTCCCTTCGCGTGTGGATATTCGAGCGCGACCGGCTGCGCCTTCCGGAGGAGCTGATCGAGCGAGGAGAACGGATCGTACTGCGGCTTGCGGCCCGCCTTGCTCATGCGTAGCACATCCTCGCGGATCGATCCCATCTGCTCGAGCGCGACCGCGAGCGCCGGTTCGACGATCTCCGCCAGGACCGCGGGCGCGTACTTCCCGCCCTCGAGGGGGAGCAGCACGGCCGCGCATTGGAGCGTGGATTCGAAGTAGCGTGCGTAATCGCGATGGAGCAAGTGGCGCTTCAGGTCCCGGAACTGCTCCTTCTGCGCAGGGCTCAAGCCGGGAATGTTGCCGTTGAGCGCCTGGTCGACGAGGGAGACCTTGATGGCCTTCCCGGCGAAAACATCGAAGCCCGGGGGGACGTTGTCGATGCCGTGCCACCCCATCGACGGTCCCGGGTTCCCGACGCCCCTACGCGTATTTAGTCGCGCTCGGCGGCTGGGAATCGACCTCTAGACCAGCGCTACGCCCGCGCGCTCCGAGCGGCCGAGAACGCAGGCGGCCCCGCAGCTCCGAAGAGGGGAACGAGCAAGCCGAGGGAGGGAATCGAACCCCCAGGAAACGGATCTGCAGTCCGTCGCATTAACCATTCTGCCACCTCGGCGCGCGGCCTCGCCACGAGGTTGGCCGCCATAAAGACGTGGCGGAATCGGACGCCTCGCAAGGGTATTCTGCCCAGCACCGTCGGACGCCCATGGCGGTCCCGGACGGTCCAACCGTCGTGCTCGGTGCGGGATACGCCGGGGTGAAACTCGCCCACGAGCTCTCGCGGCTCGCCCATGGCACGCTCCCCATCGTCCTCGTGGATCGCCATCCGATCCACGTGGTCCGCACCGAGCTCTACGAGGTCGGGGAGCTCGCGGAGAAGGGCAGTGATGTGCGCAAATGGGCGATCCCGATCGACCGCGTCGTCGGGCGCCGGAACGTCACCTATCGCGAGGGGGGCGTCGAGGGGATCGACTTGGACGCAGCCACGGTCTCGGTCGGGGGCACGTCGCTTGCGTACCGGTCGCTCGCGATCTGCCTCGGCAACGTTCCCTCGTACTACGGCGTCCCCGGAGCCCCCGAAAACACCCACCAGCTCTACGGGCTCTTCGGCGCGATGCGCCTCGCGAAGGCCCTCGCGGAGGTCGAGGCGACCTCCCCCGACCTCCCCCCAGGGGAGAGGCCGAGGGTGGTGGTCGTCGGAGGCGGGTCGACCGGAACGGAAGTGGCCGCCGAGATCGC
>JAKIWU010000133.1 GCA_022749905.1 Thermoplasmata archaeon | reverse complement strand
CGCAGGAGTGGCGGTTCCCCCCGGTCCTCGCCGGGCAGATCATGCTCGGCGAGCTCGGGGTGCCGAGGAAGAAGGTCTGGCAAACGTTCCTCGACCCCACGAAAGCCCCAGATGCGAGGATCCGCAAGGACGTCGAGGATCTTCTCGCGCACGACCCGATCTACTCCCCGCAAGGGATGGAGCGGCAGCGCGAGCGAGGTCGTCGCGGGGAGGAGCGCCTGCACCGATGGCTCGAGGCGCACGGGATCGGCTATCGCACGGAGGAGGACCTCCGCGGCAAGTACCAGAAGACCCCCGACGCGCTCCTCGACCGCCCGATCGTCTTCTTCGGCCAGAAGCTCCGGTGGATCGAGTCGAAGGCGAACTTCGGCGACGACGTCGAGCTCAAGAAGAACCTGCGGCGCCAACTTGCGCCCTACACCGAACTCTTCGGCGAGGGTGCGGTCGTCTACTGGTACGGGTACGTCGAGGGCGCGAGCTCCCCGCCCGGGATCCTCCTGTGGGACGGCCCGGCGATCGAGTCGATCACGCCGGTGCTGGGGGAGGCGCACGGCCATCGGGCGTCGCACGCGGAAGCTCACGCTGCGCCCCCGTCGTGAGGTCGCGCTCGAGCACCATCCCGCGCGCGAGCTCCTTCGGACCCACGAGGATCGCGCGGCGCGCGCCCCGGCGCGCAGCCTCGCGGAGCTGCCGCGACACGGAGCGGCCTAGGAGGTCGAGATCGACCGATTGCCCGGTGGTCCGGAGGCCGTGCGCGATTTCGAGGGCCACGGGGAGGAGATCCGCGGCGACGGTAACGATGTACGTGTCGAGCGCGGGCTCGCCCGACGGCCAGCGACCATGCGCGCGCAGGAGCAGCTCGAGCGTCTGGTCCCCGATCGCGAGTCCGCAGGCCGGCGTCGCCGGTCCCCCGAAGAGACCGATGAGTTCGTCGTACCGTCCGCCTCCGAACAGGGACCGTCCGTCCCCGGCCCGGTCGAACCCTTCGAACACCGTGGACGTGTAGTAGGCGAAGCCGCGCACCACCGAGAGATCGAGGAACAGCCGGTCCGCGAATCCCGCGCTCGTGGCGAGTTCGAAGATCCGGTCGAGGCGCCCGGCCCCTTGTCGCGCGGCCTCGCTCGTCGTCTCCTTCCCCCACCGCTGGAGCACCGCGCGCGCCCCATCGCCGGTGAGTCCCTCGTGCATCCGCGAGAGTTCGTCTCGGAGCTTCTCGATCGAGGGCTCCGGTAGCCCCGCCGCGGCGAGGGAGGCCACGAACTCCGAGCGACTCGTCTTCCTCGATCGATCGAGCGCCTTGAAGAAAAGCGGGAGATCGCGGGCGCCGAAGTCCCGCCCGAGTCCCTCGGCGAGGGGGCGGTCGTTGATCCGGAAGGCGTAGAGTCCCTCGGCGCCGCACGCATCGAGAACGAGCGCCGCGGTCGCCAGGATCTCGACTTCGGCCTCGACGCCCGGGACGCCGAGGATGTCGAGGTTGAATTGCGTGAACTCCCGGGTCCGACCGGCCTGCGGTTCCTCGTAGCGCCAGAGCCGGGAAAGGGTGAACCACTTCGCGGGCAGCGGCTCCGATTTCGCCCGGTCGACGAACGCCCGGGCGAGGGATGGGGTCGTTTCCGCCGCGAGCGCGACGGACCGGTCGCCCTTGTCGGTGAAGGCCCAGAGCTGCTTTTCGATCTCGTCGCCGCTCTTGACCTGGTAGAGCTCGAGGCTCTCGATCGATGGGGTCTCGAGCTCGACGAAGCCCGAGCGCCGGGCGACCGAGCGCATCCGGCCGAAGAGATCGCTCCGCGCCCCGGCCTCGGGGGGAGGATAATCCCGGAATCCCCGGAGCGGGGAGAACGGCACGGCGCGCCGAGCGGCGTGCGGTTCTTAAGCGCTCCCGGACCGCCGACGACCGGCGGGGTCGAGCTGCGTCAGGAGGGCGGCGAGCGCAGCGCCGGCGCGTCGGTACGCCTCGAGGGCCGCGACGTAGTCGCGTTCGTGCAGGCGGCGGGCGAACGCCCGAAGATCGGCGACCGGACCGGCGCGCTCCGCCCCCAGTTCCTTCAGTTGGGCGACCTCCGCGACACGCTGGGAGAGATCGCGTTCGAGCCGTGGGCTCAGAACGGTCCAAAGCCCGATGATGCCGCGCACCAGCACCTCCTCGGCTCGATCCCGTTGGCCCTCGCGAGCGAGCCGGCGTCCCTCCTCGGTGGGGCCGATCGCCGGGGCCGGATCGCCTCCGAGTTCTGTGATCTCTTGGGCGAGGGCGTCGCTTTCGGAAAGGAGGATCTCGACCGCCCCCCACTGCTCCCCGACCAGGTTGATCGCGTCGGCGGTCTTGGCGAGACTCCGTTGGGCACCGTCGAGGTTTCCGGAGGCGAAGGCTTTGCGAGCCTCCGCGATGCCCGCGTCGATCTCCTTCGTCGCGAGGTAGGTCGCGATCTCCTCCCGTCGGCCCGATTCCACGTCGAGCCGTTCCCCGAGCAGACTCGAGAGGCGGAGGAAGAGGTCCTTGCGATCCTGCTCGAGAGCGCTCGGGTCGTTCGACTCCACGTGGTGCCGCGCACGCTCGACGAGCGGATCGGATTCGAGCCCGAGGCGGCGCCCGATCTTCAGAAACTCGCGGACCTCGGTCCGCAGCTCCGCGGAGCTCCCCGCGGGCGGGAGTTCCGCGATCGGGTGCGGCGCGAGAGAGGCCCGCGGGCGGTGCGCGCCGGGGCCCGCGCCTGCGGGGCCGCTCGGGAACCGGCCCGCCTTCGAGAGCGCGGGGGACGTCCCGGGGGCATGAGTACCGATCGCGAGATCGCCGAGAGCGTCGAGAAACTCCTGCACCTGGGTGAGGTACCGGGGGTCGTGCTCCGGGAGCGATACGGCCTGACGGATCGGATCGTAGAGTGCTGTGGCAAGTCCGCACTGCGGGCACGCCGCGAGGTCGGCCGGACTCGAGGTTCGGCACGCCGGACATTCCGTCATGGTT
>JAKIWU010000132.1 GCA_022749905.1 Thermoplasmata archaeon | reverse complement strand
GTGGAAACCGATGTACCGGAGGGCGGTCGAGAAGTACCGGTACGACTGAGGTCGACGGTACCGCGGAGGAACATGGCGCTGATCGAGGTCGAAGAGGTCGGGAAGGCATTCGCCTCCCGCCACGGCTCGATCACCATCCTGCACGATGTCTCCTTCAGCGTGGCCGACAACGATTTTCTCGCCATCGTGGGACCCTCGGGGTGCGGGAAGTCGACGCTGTTGCGACTCATGCAGGGCCTCGATCGTCCGACGAGCGGACGGATACGCTTCCGGGGCGAGACGGTCTCGGGCCCCACCCTCCAGATGGCGATGGTGTTCCAGAACTTCGCGCTCTATCCCTGGCTCACGGTCAAGGAGAATGTCGGCCTCGGACTCGAGGCACGCGGATGGGAGACCGAGAAGATCGACGCGCAGGTCGAGCGGTACATCTCGGTCACGGGGCTCGTGGGCTTCGAGGAAGCGTACCCGCGGGAGCTCTCGGGAGGGATGCGCCAGCGTGTGGGACTCGCGCGCGCGCTCGCGGTCGATCCTACCGTGCTCCTGATGGATGAGCCGTTCAGCTCCCTCGACCCGCTGACGGCGGAGAGCCTTCGTGAGGAGGTTCTCCAGCTCTGGATGGAGCCGAGCTTGCCGCCGGAAGCGGTGGTTCTCGTAACGCACAACATCGAGGAAGCGCTCTTGATGGCGGATCGGGTGCTGGTGCTCTCGCGCCGCCCCGGACGCGTCCTCGCCGGTATTCTGGTCAACCTGCCGAGGCCGCGGGACCGAAAGTCGGACGCGTTCTATTCTCTGATGGACTACGCGTACTCGCTCATCACGGAAGGGGTTCCGCCGGAAGGCGCCAGTGTCCCGTCTTCCGGGCAGGCGCTCCCCACATCGCCTTCGCCGCCAGGGGCTCCAACGTGAAGCGAAGGACAGCATTTCGGGGGGAAGCGCCCAGCCCACTCCGTTCCCTTCGTTCGGCCCCGGCGGCACGCTTAATACCACACCCCCCTAGAATCGTCCTCCGACCCCCATTGGAGTAGTCATGCCCACACCGTACCCCAAGTGCTCGCCGACCGAGATGGTCGGTCTGCTCGTCCTCCTCAACACCCACAAGGGGAACGAGGAGATCGCGCGCCTCGCCGACGACCTCGACCTTGAGATCGACGAGATCCTCCCCGCGGTGGACTTCGCGGAGCTCCTTGGGTTCCTGCGTGTCAGCGACGGGCGCGCAATTCTGACCGACGCCGGCGCCGAACTCCTGGCCGGCACGATCCGGGACCGCAAGCACCTCATCCGCGAGAAGCTCGGTCTGACCACCCTCTACAAGGCGATCCTGCGCGCCCTCGAGGGAGCCCCGGACCGTCGCTTGACCGACGAGCAGTTGAACCAGCTCATCTCGTTCACGACCGCGCCGGCCGACGCATTCGTGCAGAACATCATCAACTGGGGCCGGTACGCGGAAATGTTCCGGTACGATTCGGACCAACATCTGCTCCTCCCCACCCGCGCGAGAACGTCGAGGACGACCTCCGCGAAGCGACCTCCCGCTGGAGAGATCGGCGAGTCCTCGACTCCATCGAAGGGCAACGCCTCTTCCGGCTCGGTCCGAACACCCACAGAACGCCTGGCTTCGGTCTCCCCGGGTCTCGCCTAACGGTCCTCCGGCCGACCCTCCTCCGTCCGACGGGTCCTCGTCGACGGAGGTCCGAGAATCCTTATGCGGAATCGCAGTTCCGCCCCCTCGGCGGGCACGTAGATCAGCGGAAGATCGCTGCTTTCGCAAAGCAGAGGCCGGGGGTTCAAATCCCCCCGTGTCCACTCCCACGCAATCGGAGCCGGAACGTCAGATCGCGTGACGCTCCTCACCCCCGGTTCCGAGGTGGGCGGGGCTCTTCGACCGGACGCGGTCGTCGGGCTAAGGAATCTCGAGGGCCAACTTCCCGTTCTCGATTCGGACTGGGTAGGTCTTGACGGCTTGAGCTGCCGGACCCCGGCGAACCGCTCCCGTCTGCAAATCGAACTGGGAACCGTGCAGGGGGCAGGTCACGACGGTCCCTTCGACCCGACCTCTCTCGAGGGGCCCCCGTACGTGCGTGCACGCTGCATCGATGGCGTGGAGCGTCGACCCGAGGTTGAAGACCGCGATGGCTCGACCCCCCACGGACACTCGGATCGCGGTGCCAGGGGGCGGAGGCGCTTGGTCCACGATCTGCGTGGGAGTCATGTCCGGGAGACCGGTAGCTCCTAGCCTTGGTCGCGCTTAACCCTTGAGCACACGAGGTCAGGGCCGGCGGCCGCGGACCCCCCATCCGGGCGCCCGAACCGGTTCTGGGGGTCCCGGGTCGACACAAGGAAGACGCCGAGTGCGACCGCTGCGCACCGTCGGTAGGTTGTGGGACAACGATAATTGGTCATGACTAAAAATTAGGGACACCTACAAATACTCTCGACATCCTTCCCCCGCCATGGAGACCCTTCAGAGGCTCACGCGCCGTCAGCTCGAGGTCCTGCAGGCCATCCTGGAGCGTGAGACCCCCCTTCGCGGCGCGTCCCTGAACGCCATCGCCTCCTTCCTCGAGGTGACGCCCCCGTCCGCCCTTGGGCATCTCACGATTCTCGAAGGGGCCGGGCTCGTCGCACGACACCGGGGAAAATCGCGACTCTCGGCGAAAGGCCGCGCTACGCTCGTCGAATATCGCCGGCACCACCGCGTCGCTGAGAGTCTGTTCAGCCATCTGGGCCTCTCCCCGCGGGAGATCTGCGCCGCCGCACACGAGGTCGACCTCGCCCTGTCCCATCGAACCATTGACCGCGTCTGCCGCGCAGAGCACCATCCGGTGGTCTGTCCGCACGGGGAGCCGATCCCGCCGTGCACGAACGCACGGAGAGACGGTTAGGCCATGGGACCCGCTCTGCCCCCCGACCGTCCGGGCTCCGCGCCCGGGAGCCCCACCCCCACCCTCCCCTCCGGTCCTGGCGAACGGACCGCGGTCTCGCGGCGATCCCTCGCATGGCTCCTCGCGACGGTGCTCGTCGCCG
>JAKIWU010000131.1 GCA_022749905.1 Thermoplasmata archaeon | reverse complement strand
GGGCGAGGCCGGCGTGTTCGTCCCGTACCTCACGGCGAGCGCGGCGTCGACCGCCCTCTTCGTGCAGTCCGGGAGGGCCGTGCAGAACCACTCCCCGAAGAACGTCTTCCTGGGCTCGCTCGGGGGCCGGGTCGTCCTGATCCTGCTCTTCCTCTGGGGCCCGGTCTACGTCCTCTTCGGCTACCACAGCGTCGCGCTGCTCGGCTGGATCAGCGTCCTGAACGCCCTCATGGGCGTCACGTGGGCCTTCGTGAGCACCGCGAGCACCCTGTTCCTCGTTCGTCTGGTGGGCCGGACGAGCCGGGGTCGGGCCCTCGGGCTCTACAATGCCATCGCGGGGGCGGGAGGCCTCTTCGGCACCCTCCTCGGAGGGTGGATGTTCGTCACCTACGGCGTGACCTTCGCCTATTCGATCGCGGCGCTCACGGTCCTGATCGGCTCCGTGCTCCTGCTCCCGATCCCCTACCACATGTTCCTCGTCTCGCACTCGACGAAGTGGCGGCACCTTCGCGGCGTCCGGGCCGTTGCCCCACCCATGGGCGGGTCCTTCCTCCGACGCCGCTGATGCGCGAACGTGCGGGATGCGCGGTCGAGGGGCCGAGGCCCGCTAGCGGAGCATTTCCCAGAACAGCGTCCGGATGAGATACCCGAGGGCCAGGTCGGCGAGGAAGTCGGTGAGCTCGGAAGGATGCTCCTTGACGACGCACGAGCGGAAGCCGAGCTGACCATTCGCGACCATGGCTCCGTCCTTCTGGATCCAGAAGCGTCCGGTGAGCTTCTCGTGGATTTCGTAGCCCGCGCCCCCGAACTCGAAGCGCATCGGTCCAAACATGGAGGACCGGGTCCGCACCTTCGACTCCCCCACTTGGACGAGGATCTCGTCCTTCTTCGCCGAGTACGAGACGGTCGAGTGGACCGTCTCGGGAGCCGCCGAGCGGAACGTCTCGTAGACGGTCGAGAAGAGCGCGGAGATCGTGCGCGCAATCGGGGCCGACATCGAGGGCACCGGCTTCGCGAGCCAGGTCTCCGCGCCGATCTCGATCTCGATGACATTGCGCAGCACGCGCGCCGTCGCCGTGATCATCGACGCCCCACCGGCGCTGGGCTGTATGGTTTTTTGCGTCGAGCGGCGTCGCGCTCCGGAAGGCGATGACGGCCCCGACCCCCCCCACCGCGGACCTCGCCCTCGGCCTCGGCTTCTACCTCACCGACACGCCGCCGGTGGCGGGCGTGCTGAAGTCGGACGCCGAGGACTTCGAGGTCGTCGAGATCTCCGCGCATCCGCTCCCCGACCCCGAAGGAGCGTTCACGATCCTCCGCGTCCGTTCCCGCGACTGGGAGCAGCACGAGCTCGCGCAGGCGATCGCCTCCCGCCTCGGGCTCGCACCCCATGCGCTTGCCTGGGCGGGAACGAAGGATCGCCGGGCGGTGTCGGAGCGCCTCTTCTCCTACCGGGGACCGACCCCCTCGGCTTCGATCGACCTTCCGAATGCGTCCATCCTGGAAGCCTACCGGGCCCGCGACGGGTTGTCGCTCGGACATCTCTTCGGGAACTCGTTCGACCTCCGGGTGACCGGACTCACGGGACCCGCCGCCGATGCGGTCCGCTCGTTCACGCAGACCCGCGACGAACTACGACGGTTCGGCGGGTTCCCCAATTTCTTCGGACCCCAGAGGTTCGGCGAGGTCCGGCCCGTGACCCACCTCGTCGGCCGGTCGATCGTTCAGGGGCGGCCCGAGGAAGCCGTGGAGCGGTATCTGAGCTGGCTTCCGGACGAGGGCGACGCGCTGGGGGCGGAGGCGCGACGCTCCTACGCGCAGCACCATGATCCGGCCCGCGCGCTCGCCGAGTTCCCACCGACCTTTCGGTTCGAGCGTCGCCTCCTTGACCATCTCGCACGCGGGCATCCACCCGCGCGCGCTCTGCGGGCGCTCTCCCACGAATTGCGGACCTTGTTCGTGCACGCCTACCAGGCGCTCCTGTTCAACCGCTGGATCTCGGGGCGAGCGTCGTCCGGGCTCTCCCTGTTCGTGCCCGTTCCCGGCGACCGGATCCTCCGGATCGCGCCCGACGGCACGATCTCGGGCGCGATGGCCGCGCAGGTCGAGGAGGACAACCGAAGGGAATGCGCCGAGCTCGTCGAGCGCGGTCGGGCCGTGGTCGCGGGACCCCTCGTCGGATACGAGACCCCGCCGATCGACGGTCCAAGTGGCGAGCTCCTCGAGGAACTTCTCACGATCGAGGGGACGACGAGGGATCAGTTTCGCTCCCCCGGGGCCCCGGATCTCGCGAGCCGCGGAGGCTGGAGGCCCGTCTACGTCCCCACCCCGCCGATCGCGATCTCGGAGAGTCCGGCCCGGAACCCCGATGCGAACCCGAGCGACGGGGTGCGCATGCGGTTCTCGCTGCCGAAGGGGTCGTACGCGACCGTTCTGCTCCGGGAATTCCTCAAGACCGGTGCAAGCGCCTCGAGCGCGACCCTCTCCAAGCGATTGTTCAAGTAGTCGGACCGGGGCATCCCCGGCCGGAAGCTCCTCCGATGGCGACCGAAGCCCCGCAACCGTGGGTTGCACCGCTCGACACGACCCCGTCGCGTCGGTTCAGCCCCGCGGTCGCGAGCGGCGAACGCGTCCCGAGCGGCGTCGCCGATTTCGACTTTCTCTCGGGTGGGATCCCGATCGGGTCGGTCGTCTTGCTCATCGGCGAGGCGGGCGCGGGCCAGTACGTGTTCGCGTTGACCTCGGCCGTGCACATGATGCTCCACCACGAGGACCCCAAGGGCCACGAGCTCTTCCTCGGGAACGCGCAGGGCCCGTTCCTCGTCCCGTCGCGGGTCGCGTATCTCAGCGCGACTCGGTCGCGCGACCAGGTGCTCCGCGAGGTGGCGAGCGCGTTCGAGCCCTCGTATCACTCCGTCCTCGAGGAGCACCTCGATTTCCACGATCTCTCCCCGTCCTACTTCGTGGACTCCTCCGTGCCGTCCGAGTGGTCCTCCATCCCGAGCCCGCTCCTCGCAGAAACACCGGTCGGCCCGACGGGGAACGCTCTCTCGGCCGTCGCCGACGCGCTCGAGGCGACCGGGGCGCGGCACCTCGTGATCCTCGACTCCCTCACGGACCTCCTCGTCCGCCGAGGGATCGACGCCGAGTCGGTCCTC
>JAKIWU010000130.1 GCA_022749905.1 Thermoplasmata archaeon | reverse complement strand
TCTCGTTCCGCATCCTCGCGAACCTCCCGGGACAGGGAGCCGTGATGGACCGCGATTGGGAGGTCGGGGGCGATCCGATGCAGCCGGGCGGCCAGCCCTTCGGCCGTGGGGCGCGTATTGACGAACACGAGGGTTGTGTGATGGGCGCGTACGGCTTGCTCGACGTCGCGCAGCGCGGCCAGGTACCGCGGGTCCGCGTGAATCTCGAGCTCGAGCTTCGGGTCGCCTCGTTCGGGCGGGGCCTCGGGCCAGTGTACCTCGATCTCGAGATCGCGAGGCTCCTTCGCGATACGGGTCTCGACCCGTCGCGGTCGGGGCGAGAGGAAGCGGGCGACCTCGTCCGGATTGCCGACGGTTGCCGACAAGCCGACTCGCCGCACGGGTCGACCGACCCACGAGTCGAGGCGTTCGAGGGTGACGGCGAGTTGCGCGCCCCGGTCCGATGGAAACAGCTCGTGCACCTCGTCGACGATTACGGCCGTGAGTGCCCGGAGGCCTTCCCGAAGCCGCGTGCCCACGAGGAGGAGTTGGAGGGTCTCCGGGGTCGTGATGAGGAGATCCCGGGGATGTCCGGACTGCCGAAGTCGTTCGCGAGTGGACGTGTCCCCGTGGCGCACCCCGGCGGTCAGGCCCGCCGCCGCGACGAGCGAGATCAGCCGCTGTTCAAGGTCTCGATTCAACGCGCGCAGGGGAGTGATGTAGAGCAAGGCGGTGGGCGCCGAAGGATGAACGAGCCGGCGAGAGAGCAAGGGGAGTAACGCGGCCTCCGTCTTCCCGGTCCCGGTGGGAGCCACCAACAGCGCGTCGTGATCAGTGGAGAGTAGCAGATCGAGGGAGAGTCGTTGGATTTCGGTCGGGTTAGCGAGCCCCTGCTGTTCGAGATAGGCCTGCAGGCGCGGCTCGAGAGCGGCGAAGACCGTTTTCCCGGGGGCGGACATCGGAACGGAGACGGGCAGCGTCGACGCAGGAAAACGACTACCTAACCGCGCGGCGCGGCGGCTATCGGGGAGGGAGGCGCTCGGGCTCCAGGTCGAGCTTTCGAAGACCGAGGGTCTCGTCGATCGCCCGACCGAAGGTACGCCCCGGGAACGTGTCGAGGAGCAACTCGTTCAGGACCCAGACGGTCCCCCGGATGAGGTGCCCTCCGACCAGCTGGTGGTTCGGAGCGGCGAGGGCGGCGTGGAGGTGGATCGATGGGCCGTCGGCCTCTGCGATCGAGCCGTGAAGGCCGACCAGCTCGTGGGGCTCGGCCAGGTCCTTCCGGACGTACTCGGAGCCGTTCCAGTACCCGATCGCGACATCCCGCAACATCCCGATTCCTGAGCTGACCACCGCCGCTCGGATCGCGTGTTCGCGGGCGAATTCACCGAGCGTCGCGAACAGGTCCTGCCCTTGGTCCAACCGGAGCATCCACCGCGTCCCTTCCGCGACCGCTTGCATCGCCCGCCGCACCGGGGCGGCGAGTTATGGGCGTTTCGCCAAGCCGCCGGGCAAAGTGTAATGGCTCGGCCTTGTTTGCCGCCAGGAACATGGTTCTGGACCCCTCCCTCCGGCCTTTCCGGCCGCCCGCGCCCGCCGCTTCGATCGTCTCCGAGCTGGCCGCGAGCCGCTCCGCGTTGGTCGCGCTCTCTGGCGGCGTTGACTCGTCGGTCATGGCGCTGCTGGCCTACGAGGCCTTGGGATCCAATGCGGTCGCCGTAACGCTTTCCGGGGCTGCCGTCTCCTCCCGAGAGATCCAAAGCGCGACCGACGTGGCGCGGGCGATCGGTATCCGTCACGTGATGCTCACCTCGGATCCGCTCGCCGATGCCCGGTACGCCTCGAACCCGACGAACCGCTGCTACTTCTGTCGACGCCACGAGGGCGGACTACTCCGAACTTGGGGCGAGGAACACTCCATCGACCTCTATCTCGATGGGGTCCACGCGGACGACTTCGGCGACGACCGGCCGGGCTTGCAGGCCATGAACGAGCACGGGTTCCGACATCCCCTCGCCGAGGCGGGCTGGACGAAGGCCGACATTCGAGCCTTCGCCCGCTCGGCAGAACTTTCCACGTGGGATCGGCCCTCGAACGCATGCCTCGCCTCTCGAATCGCCCACGGCCAGCCGATCACGGCCTCGTTGCTCGGCCGAGTCGCACAGGCCGAAGAGTGGTTGTCGGTGCGAGGATTCCGACGCGCGCGCGTACGGGTACTCGGGAACCACGCGCGCGTGGAGGTGGACCCGGACGAGGTCCCGAGACTTCAATCGGCGACGAATGCCAATCCCCTTCGAGAGGTCCTCATCGGCCTAGGATTCACGACCGTGGAGATCGACCCGAAGGGCTACGCTTCTCGGTCGAACGCATGACGGCTTCCCGCCGCGCCTCGGGTCTCCGGGGACGAGCCCCCGCCACGGTCGACCTTTCTCAACGGTTCGAACTCGACACCGAGCTAACGCCGCAAGGCGACCAGCCGAAGGCGATCGCGGAGCTCGTTCGACGTCTCCGCGCGAAGGAGCCGTTCGAGACCCTGCTGGGGGTGACGGGGTCCGGGAAGACCTTCACGATGGCCCACGTCGTACAGGAGCTGCAAAGACCCACCCTCGTCGTGTCGCACAACAAGACGCTGGCCGCGCAGCTCGTGAGCGAGTTCCGGGCGCTGTTCCCACGGAACGCCGTCGAGTACTTCGTGAGCTACTACGACTATTACCAGCCCGAGGCCTACGTTC
The DNA here is from genome assembly GCA_022749905.1 of Thermoplasmata archaeon. Lineage (GTDB taxonomy): Archaea > Thermoplasmatota > Thermoplasmata > Lutacidiplasmatales > UBA184 > Lutacidiplasma. Next base: position 666 of record JAKIWU010000130.1, on the reverse strand, counting down.
CTCAGATCGACCTCTACATTGAGAAGGACGCTCAGATCAACGAGGAGATCGACAAGCTACGGCACCGGGCCACCCAGGCCCTTCTCACTCGACGGGACGTGCTCATCGTCGCGTCGGTGAGTTGCATCTACGGCCTGGGCTCGCCCGAGGAGTATCGGGCGAACACTTTGATACTGCAGAAGGGAGAATCGATCGGCCGGCAGGCGCTCCTCGACCATCTCGTCCGCCTGAAGTACTCGCGGAACGACACGGAGTTCCAGCGCGGGCGCTTCCGCGTGCGCGGAGGCAACATCGATATCCAGGGCTCCGGCGAGTCCCTGCATCGCGTCGTGCTCGAGGGGGACTCGATCGCGGCGCTCTACGAGCTCGACCACCTGAGCCAGGAGGAGATCCGGGAGGTCCGGACGCTCACCGTGTTCCCGGCGACCCACTTTCTGACGGTCGATGACCAGTTGGAGCATGTGCTGTCGCAGATCGACGACGAGAAGGTGGCGCGCGTCAAGGAGCTCGAAGCCGGGGGGCATCTCGTCGAGGCCCAGCGGCTCAAGAGCCGCACGGAGTACGACCTTGAGATGATCCGGGAAACCGGATTCTGCAGCGGTATCGAGAACTATTCCAGATACTTTGCCGGTCGTCACGAGGGGGACCCGCCCTACACGCTGCTCG
>JAKIWU010000013.1 GCA_022749905.1 Thermoplasmata archaeon | reverse complement strand
GCTTCTGTACTGAATCAAGAGCCAAACACAACTCAGCGCACTCCCTAGCACGACGATGAGCCCATGGAAGATTCTTGCCGCAGTCAAGGGCTCTGTTGTCGAGAATCCGTAGGCGACGACGAGAACGCTTATCCCCAGTAGAAAGTAGCTATTCCGAGCCCAATGGAGAGTCGCCTCGGCATCTGACCTCGTAGTAAGCATCTTGGACTGTTCCGACGCCTCTGCTCTCGCCGTCGCTTCCTCAGGACTCATTTTTTCTCTCGAATCTGGTTCATCAGCTAGACTCTTGGGATTCCCCGACTGCGGAGTCGACTGCCTCGTCTCTATAGCGAGCCGTGCATCGGCATGAAGCTTCTCCACGAGATAGCCAAGAGCCCCCAAGAAGAATAGTCCGAGTACTAGCCCTCCTCGAATGATCCAGTCGCCGAGATCGGATGTCCCTGGTTGGGCCGCCGCCCATGCCGCGATGGCTGCGGCGAGAAATGCCGCGACACCGGGACCGGGGATTTGGGGGCCTCCGTCGCTCATCAGAAGGTCGAGGCGTCTCTCCTAAGTAAACTCGGGTCGAGCCGGATCCGTCCGCCACTTTGATACGCTCCATCTGGTGGCCTGTTTGTCCGACAAAATGTGACAGAACCGCATTCTCGCCCCGGATTCTCCTCGACCGGCACCTTTTCATCGCGGATGCTGAGAGGGGAGCGAGGCACAACGCCCGTGAGGAAGGCCTACCCGATCCTCGTCGTGGTGCTCGCGATCCTCTTTCTCGTATCGTTCCCGGGCTTCGGTATCGAGACCCGTTCGTACGCGTCCTACGCTGCATGGGCGGGACCGATCTTCCTGATCCTTTCTCTGCTGATCTTCGCATCCGGGATCGTGGGTCTCCTCCTTCACTGGCGGGGCTCGACCAAGGCCCCCTACTTCGGGATGGTCATGGCCGGCGCCGCGATCGCCACGATCCTCCTCGATATCTCGCATGTGGGCGGGCTACCCCCGCCGACGGGGCCCCTCATCCTCAGCGGCATCGGGCTCGTGCTCGCCGTCGTCCTCCTGTGGGTTTCCTATTCGGAGTACTGCTGGCAGGACTGCGACGAGTGCAAGGACGACGCCGCCGCACCGAGCGCTCCGTCTGCGTAATCCGAGCCACCTCGCCCGCTTCCCCGTCGACCGAGGCCCCACGGGGGGAGGTTCAGGCTGCCCGAGTGCGCCCCTAAGGCGCCGACCGCTCGAAGGCCTGCGCGAAGGCACGGATCATGCCGGCCGCGGACTCGAGGTGGCGGGACATGATCTCCTCGACGTTGATCCCCACCGGCACCTCGATCCCCTCTCGGCGGAGCGTCGTCTGAACGGTCTCCCAGAGCTCGAGAGAGTGCTCGATCGAGCGACGTTGCCCCTCGTCCTCGTCCCGGGAAAGCAGGGCCTGTTCCGCCTCTTCGGGAATGTCCGCTCCGAGCCAACGGACGAAGTCGGCGTCGGCCTGGTCGATGACGGGAGCGAGCGAGAGGACTACCGCGGCAGGCGGGATCCCCGCCTGCCGGCAGAGACCATCGTACTCCCGCACCATCGCGAGGACCGAGCCGCTATCGAACAGGATCTGGGTCGTGAAGAACGTCGCGCCGGCCCGCGTCTTGGCGAGCAGGCGGTGGGCCTCGCCGGTCCGCTGGGGGATCGCAATGTTCCCGACGCGCCCCTTCGCCGATGCGAACACGGGTCCGGCAAGTCGGTTCGCCTCAATGACGGAGGGCCCTGGGTAGGGGATGTACCGACTCGAACCGCCGACCAGGACCACGTGCCGGATCCCGCGAGCGACGGTATCCCGTGCCCACGCGACGAGCTCGTCGTGGGACTGCATGTGAGCGACCACCTTGTTGACGATCGCCTCACAGTGCGATTCGGCCTCGATGTGGTGGGCGAAATCGCGCACCTCGCCGGATCGGTAGAAGGGCTTGCCATCGTGGTTCTCGTCGACGAGCTCGGGGATGTCGACCGCGTCGACACGCGGGAGCGATCGGAGCAGTCGCACGACACGCTCGCGATGCTCCGCCGCGCGAGCCGAGGGAGCGCGGGCGCGCGGTGGTGCCGGCTCGAAGAACAGAGGGCGGGATGCGATCGCCTCGGAAAGGGTGCGGCGCATCGGTTCCTCGCGTCGCCCCCTGCTCGGCCACCGACCGGGAGGCCGTTATCAGGTTTCGGCGGCCGGACTTGCGGGGGACGTAACCGGGTCCTCGGCGGTCCGTCGCGTCACGGATCGCGTCGAGAACGATTAACCCCCGGCGCGGCTCCCCACGGGGATGGGTTCGCGATCGATCGCGCTCGACCTCTCCATCCTGCGGCAAGGGTTCTCGATCGGTCGCGAGTTCGGATTCGCCTCCCTGGAGGAGTTCGCCCGTCTCGGCTCGTTCCTCGAGCACGCCTTCTACGAACCCGGCTCGCTCGCTGCGGACCCGCCGGGCTTCTCCTTCCGGCTCGCCAACCCGCCGCTCCGGCTTGGAGCGTTCTCGGCGATCCGACTGCGATGGGACGGCGCTCTGGTTCCTCCCGAGCGCGCGGCCATCTCCGTCGGCGCGAGCCATCCGCCGCGCAGCTTCGCGGAGATCGATGCGGACCACCCGCTCCTGCTCTCGTTCGGAGGACCCATCCGAATTTCTGTGCAGGCGGAACCTCAGCGCCCCGGTCTCCATCGCCTTCGCCTGGAGCTCCAGAGCCTCGCGATCCCTCCCCTCGTCTGGATCGAGATCACCGACCACCTCCGCGCAGAATGAACGACGCGCGACCAGGAGACATCGGGTCGGCGCGCCTGGACGCGCCGTACTTCCGCGACGGCCCGTCTCGGCCCGCTGCGCCCCTCCTCGTGGTCGGCCCTGCCTCCTTCGCCCTGCTGAATGGCGTGGGAGAACTCCGGCTCCCGCGGGAGACGCGGGGAGCGGACGTCGACTGGGGCGGCATCTACGCGCAAGGGATTCGGCTCACCGGCCCCTGGCGAATCGCATTCACCGAAGGGGGATCGGCCGTGGATCTCGACGCGGCGACTCTCGCGCGGATTTCGAACCTGCCCGGTGGGGCGGAAGCCGTGCACCAGGTTGGAGGGTGGCAGTTCCTCGATCGGATCACGCCCTCGGACGCGCCCCCCGGGATCGTGCGTACGATCGAGCTCGCCGGCCCAGGGTCGGAACCGAACCTCGCCGGACTTACGGTGAGCTTCGAACCGTTCCTCGCCCCCGTGCTCATCGAAGGCATCCGGCCGGAGGAGATCCGCGCCGTCGGATCGGGACGCCTCTTCACCTTCCACACGCACGGGTTCGCCTTTGCGATCGAGTGCGATCCCGCGCCGACCTCGGTTACCTACGGGGGAGACGCTTGGTCCGGGGTCGAGCGCACCGGCGAGCCCGGACTCCTCACGCTCGCCTGGGACCTCGATCGGCACGTTCGGGGACCGAGTTCCGTCCGGATCCATCTCTACGGCGGACTCGAGTCCTCGATCCGTCCCGCGCGCGCGTTGCATACAGATGCGTCCGATCTCCTCCGCGGAGCCGGGGACCTGTGGGAGGCGTGGATCTCTAGCACGCCCACGCTCGAGTTCCCCGACGCCCCCGAGCTCGAGCTCGCCTACCGGACGGCACGGACCGCGCTCCGGATGCTGTACACCTCACCCGCACCGGGCATCGACGGGCTCGTGGCCGGCTTCCCTTGGTACAGCTCCCTTTGGGGAAGGGATCTCGCGTGGATGATCCCGGCCGTCGCGTGGCTTGGAGACTTCGCATGGGCGGAGCGCTCCCTTGCCACGGCGTTCCGCTTCCAGGCCCACGCGAACATCCCGATCCTCGGCGCCGCGGCGGGGGAGATCCCGATGCAGCTCTCGCCGGGTCCGATCTTTCTCTACGGAACCTCCGACACGACCCTCTACTATCCCTGTCTCGTCCGGCAGCACGCGGAGCACACCGGCGCGACGGAGTTCGCCCAACAGGTCTTCCCCAGTCTCAGTCGGATCGTCGACTGGGGACTCCGGAAGGGGGTGGGGGGGAGCGCGCTCGTCACCAATGGAGGGGAAGTCGCCGTCATGCGGCACGAGACCGAGGTCGGCCGGGTCCACGTGGGCATCGATGCTGCGGACACGACGATCTGGGACTCCACCGATCGGCGCGATCACGCGATCGATGTTCAGGTACTTTGGGCGGACTGCCTCGAGGCGATCGAGAGCCTCGCTCGCGCGCTCGGCCACGACCCGCCCGCGAACCTTGTGGGACGCGCGACGGCAGTTCGGAACGAGATCCGGGAGCGGTACCTCTGGTCGGACGAGGGGTATCTCTACGATTCGATCCGGGAGGGGAAGCCCGTCCGAAAGGTCCGACCGAACGCGTTGCGTGCGGTGAGCGCCGGGATCCTGGAGCCTGACCTCGAGAGGGCCCTCGTGCTCCGCGCCGCGAAGGAGGACCTGACCACGGCGTGGGGCGTCCGGACGCTCTCCTCCACCGACGCCTCCTACAATCCCACGGCCTACCACGACGGGCAGGTCTGGACGATCGCAACGGCGTGGGCGGCGTCCGCCGCGCTCCGCGCCGGGGAGCATGAGCTCGGAGTCGCGTACCTCCGAACGATCGCGTTGCGCTACCTCGAAGAGGGGGGCTACGCGAACGAGTGCTACCGGGGGGACCGGGCGGAACCGTTCAACTCCTGCTTCCTCCTGGGGTTCAGCGTCGCTCCGTTCCTTTCGACCCTCTTCGACTCGCTCTGGGGGATCCGGCCCGAGATGTCACACTCGGTGGTCCGGATCGACCCGCGCTTCCCAGCGACCTGGAGGTCCGCTCGGCTCGCGAACCTCTCGCTCGGGCGGGGGAAGCTCTCGATCGACTGGACGCCCGGGCGAATGCGCGTGATCTGGAACGGCCCATCGGCTCTCGGGGTGACGACCGGTTCGGGGTCCGTCGTCGTCCAACCCGGCGTCCCGTCGGTGGTATCCACACCATCCCTGTCCAAGACGTGATAACCCGGCCCCTTTCGGAGGGCCGGTCCCCGATGCCGAAGGTGATCGAGGTCGATGGCCTCGTCAAGGAATACGGGGCCGTCACCGCCGTCGACCGGATCCGCTTCTCGGTGGACGAGGGCCAGGTCTTCGCCTTCCTCGGGCCGAACGGGGCGGGCAAGACGACCACCGTCGAGGTGCTCGAGGGCCTGCGCGAGGCGACGAAGGGCACGGTCAGCGTCCTCGGCCTCGACCCGTGGACCGACGGGCGGGAATTGCACCGGCAGATCGGCGTCATCCCGCAGGATTTCCGCTTCTTCGAGAAGATCACGCCCCGCGAGGCGATCGAGTACTACGCCGCGCTCTTCGATCGGAAGGCCGACGCGATGGGGCTCCTCCGCCAGGTTGGACTCGACGACAAGGCGAACGCCCGCTTCGACACGCTCTCCGGTGGCCAGAAGCAAAAGCTCGGGCTCTCGCTCGCGCTCGTGAACGATCCTAAGATCTACTTCCTCGATGAACCGACGACGGGCCTCGATCCCCAGGCGCGCCGGTCGATCTGGGAGGTCATCAAGACCCTCAAGGCGGCCCACCGAACGGTGTTCCTGACGACCCACTACCTCGAGGAGGCGGAGCTCCTCGCCGACCAGGTCGCGATCATCCACCACGGCCGGATCATCGCCGAAGGAACGCCGGCCTCGATCATTCGCGAGCACGGTCGCCCGCAGAGGCTGGTCGTCGAGGGTTCTCCGGGACTCCCCGAACTCCTCCGGACGAGCCTCAAACTCCCGGTCCGGGTCGATGCAGGACGCGCGGTCGTGGAGATCCGAGAACGGAAGGACATCGTCCAGGCGATGGTGGCCATCGAGCAGAGCGGCCTGCCGTGGAGCGGGTTCGCGACGGAGTCGGACACGCTCGAGGACGTCTTCGTCTCGCTCGTCGGCCGGATGGACGACGGCGTGCTGAAGTCCGAGGGGTCCGCATGAGGCCCCGCAGGATCCTCGCCGACTTCGCCGTCTTCTCGAAGGGGTACGTAAGGAACCCGATCGCCCTGTTCTTCTCGCTCGTCTTCCCGATCATCCTGATCGCGATGTTCGGGTTCATCTTCCAGAGCGGGACGACGAAGGTGAACCTCTACGTCGAGAACCTCGACCACAACTCGAACGCCTCGCGCACGTTCCTCACCATCCTCAACCACACCGGCGCGGTGAACGTGAACCTCGTCGCTCCAAGCGACGCGAACGCATCGGGGGGGTTCGGGCAGTACCTCAGCAACAACGGCTACACGGTAGGGTTAGTGATCCCGGCCGGATTCGGCGCGGCCTATCTCGCGGGCAACGCCACCTCCCCGATCCTCTACACCGACCCGCAGGACCTGACCTCGGGGGGCGTCGCCGAAGGCGCCTGCACCGGGGTCGCGAACGCGATGAACCTCGCCGCGTCCCACGGGAAGCAGGTCGTCACGATCAGCAATGCCAACGTCGGCAGTCAGGTTCTGAAGTACATCGACTACCTCGTCCCGGGCCTCGTCGGCTTCACGATCCTCACGAGCCCGATGTTCGCGATGGTCGACATCTCCTCCTCCTACCGGAAGGACCACATCTTCCGCCAGCTCTCCCTCACGCCGCTCACGAAGGGCGAGTGGCTCACGGCGAAGATCATCTGGTACATCGCGCTCACCTTCCTCACCACCGCCATCATGCTCTCGATCGGCACGTTCGCCTTCGGCGCGCACGTGACGGTCGGGCTCGGCCTCCTACCGTTCCTCATCCTCGGACCGTTCTTCTTCGTCTCGCTCGGGATGCTCGCCGGATCGATCGCGAAAACGCCGGAGAGCGCGGCGGTGATCGGGAACGTGGTCACCTTCCCGATGATGTTCCTCTCGGGGACCTTCTTCCCGGTCTCGGGGTTCAACCCGCAGCTGCAGGCGGTCGCCCACGCCCTGCCGCTCTACTACGTGATCGACGGGATGAACCAGACGATGCTCTTCCAACACTACGGCACCACGCTCTGGATCGACTTCGCGGTCGTCTTCGTGGGCTCGATCGTGGTCTTCATCGCCGCCATCCTCGCCTTCCGATGGCGCGACGAATGACGCCCCCCGCCCTCGATACCCTCGCCTTCCGGAGACTGATGGCGCGCTGGCCGACCGGCGTTGCGGTCGTCACGGCCCGCGAGAAGGACCACGACTACGGCCTGACCGTGAACGCGCTTCTCTCGGTCTCCCTCGAACCTCCCACGCTCCTCATCTCGCTCACCGAGATCGCCGACACCACGCCCGTCATCGCCCGGACGGGCGCCTTCGGCGTGAGCTTCCTCTCCGCCGCACAACGCGACCTGTCCGACCGCTTCGCGCGGACGATCCCTCCCGAGGAGAAGTTCCGCGAGCTCGCCTTCGTTCGCGGTACCCTCGGGCCCGCGCTCCTCCAGGGTGCTACGGCGACCCTCGAGTGCCGGGTCCGCCAGACGGTCCCGCTCCTCGACCACACGCTCTTCGCCGGCGAGGTCGTCGCCGTGGGCCCGGGCGAGGACGCGACGCCCCTCGTCTTCCACCGCAGCAGTTACGGTGAGGCGGCGGGCGAGACCTCCGTCAAGCTTCCCGCGGCCGGCCCCCGCCATGCCTAAGAGCGCGACTCCCGGTGACACCCCCGTGAGCGCCCCGGCCTCGCCTCGCCGCGTCAAAGTAGCGATCATCGGAAGTGGACCCGCGGGCCTCACCGCCGCGATCTACCTCAGCCGGGCCGAACTCAAGCCCGTCGTGGTCAGCGGAGTGCCGGCCGGCGGTCAGCTGATGCTGACCACCGAGGTCGAGAACTATCCGGGGTTCCCCGAGTCGATCATGGGTCCGGAACTCATCGAAAAGTTCCGCAAGCAGGCGGAGCGATTCGGGGCCGAGTTCCTCGACGCCCACGTCGCTCGCGTCGATCTCGCGAAGCGCCCGTTCACGCTCGACCTCGGCGGGTCGGGGAAGATCGAGGCCGACGCCCTCGTGATCGCCACCGGCGCGGACGCACGGTGGCTCGAGCTCCCGTCCGAGCAGCGACTCCGAGGCCACGGTGTCTCCGCGTGCGCGACGTGTGATGGATTCTTCTTCAAGGCGGTCCCCGTCGCGTGTGTCGGCGGCGGCGACACCGCGATGGAGGAGGCGCTCTTCCTCACGAAGTTCGCCACGCACGTTACGGTCATCCACCGGCGCTCGGAGCTCCGCGCGAGCCGCATCCTCCAGGAGCGAGCCCGTGCCCATCCGAAGATCTCCTTCCTGTTCGACAGCGAGGTCCTCGAGGTACTCGGCGAAGGCAGCGTGACCGGGCTCAAGGTCCGGCACACGCCGACGGGGAGGGACCAGACCCTCGACGTGAAAGGCCTCTTCGTCGCGATCGGCCACACTCCCTCGACCGAGGCGTTCAAGGGCGCCATCGCGCTCGATCCGAAGGGCTACATCGTCACGCACGACATCACGCGGACCTCCGTGGAAGGGGTGTTCGCAGCCGGTGACGTCTACGACCACCGGTACCGCCAGGCGGTGACGGCGGCCGGCCTGGGATGCATGGCCGCCCTGGACGCCGAAAAGTTCCTTGCGGGACACGCGTGAGCGGGCCCGTCGGCTCCGACGATCCAACGCATCCCTCCCCCGAAACGGTCGAGATCGCCCGGGCCGCCTTGCCGATCCTCGTTCGGATCGTCGCGGCCACGCTGCCGCTCCTGCTCGCCCTGATCGTGGTCACGTGGTACTTGGCCGAACAGCGCGGCCCCGTCCCGCTCTGGACCCTTCCGGCGCTCCTGCTCGTCGTGACGATCCTCGCGGTGGGGCACGCGCTCTCCCGGATCCCCGCCTACGCGCGGTCGGTGCGCATCGGCCCGGGCGGGCTCTCGATCGGGAACGGCAAGTACGAGATCTCCGCACCGTGGGACCATTGGAGCCCCCTCGGTCACAGCTGGATCACGGGTGGGGTCTCGTTCCGCTGCCTGCCCGACGAGCGACGCTACTACGTCGTGACGCCCGAGCAGGCTCGTGCCATCCTGCGCCACCCGCTCTGCCCGCCGTGGGCCCTCGACGAGACGATGCGCAGGCTCGCGGGGACCACGAGAGATCCGGTCGCGTGAGCCCAGGGCTTGGCTCCTGTGCGGACGGAGGGCGGCGTGCTCCCCCGGAGTCGCTGGGGCTCGAGAGTGCGTCCTCGCGCTCGCAGCGCTTTAATAGCGCGCCTCCCGTCAGAACTCGATGCCTTCCCAGCAAGGCAAGAAGACCCTTCATATCGAGTCGAGCGGGCAGCTCTGCATCTACTGCGGGGCCTGCGTGGGGATCTGCCCGTTGAACTGCATCTACCTCGACGAGACGCGGATCACCTTCGACGAGCGCATCTGCACGCGCTGCGAGATCTGCGTCAAGGCCTGCCCCGTCGGTGCGATCGAGATCGGCTGAGGCCCGATCCGACCGCGTGCGATCCGATCCGATGCCGAAGAACCTGACGACCGACGTCCTGGTCATCGGCGCGGGCCCCGCGGGGTCGATGACCGCGAAGTGGGCTGCGAAGAAGGGCGCGAACGTTCTCATGATCGAGAAGCGGCAGGAGATCGGCAGCCCCGTGCGCTGCGGCGAGGGGATGAGCAAGGACTGGTTCAGCGAGGTCGGGATCAAGGCCGGGCGCTGGATCAACGTCGAGGTCGAGGGCGCGCGGATCTACTCCCCGAGCGAGAAGCTCCTCGAGATCAACGAGAAGCACGCGGGGAACGAGGTCGGCTATGTCGTCGAGCGGGACGGGTTCGACAAGGCGCTCGCGATCGACGCCGCCAACGCCGGCGTCGACGTGAAGCTCAAGACCGCCGCGACGGCGATTCTCAAGGAGAACGGCAAGGTCGTCGGCGTGCGGGCCAAGGAGTTCGGCGAGCCGTTCGAGATCCGCGCCCCCGTGACGATCGGGGCCGACGGGTTCGAATCCCAGATCGGACGCTGGGCGGGTCTCCCGACGAACATCGCGCTCCGTGACATGGACTCCTGCCTCCAGTACCGCATGACGAACGTCGACTGCGACGTTCGCTACTGCGACTTCTACCTCGGAAAGGTCGCTCCCGGCGGGTACGTCTGGATCTTCCCGAAGGAGGAGGGACTCGCCAACGTGGGGATCGGCGTGCAGGTGAGCCAGATCCGCAATCCCGCGGAGGCCCGCACCTACCTCGATGCCTGGATCAAGAACCATCCCGCGTATGCGAAGGGGAAGACGATCGACGTCGTCGGAGGCGGCGTGTCGATCTCCCCGCCGATCAAGCAGGCGGCGGCGGACGGCATCATGCTCGTCGGCGACGCGGCCCGGATGATCGACCCGCTTACCGGAGGCGGGATCGCGAACGGCTGCATCGCCGGGAAGATCTGCGGGGAGGTCGCCGCCGAGGCGGCCGCCGCGGGCACGCCCACGAAGGAGTTCTTCCAGAGGTACGAGAAGGGTTGGCGGGCGCGACTCGAGGAGAAGCTCTACCGCAACTGGCTCGCCAAGGAGAAGCTCTGCTCGCTGTCCGACGAGACCTTCGACAAGATCTTCGACGCCCTCGAGGGGGTCAAGCTGGAGAAGCTCACGGTCCACAACATCCTGAAGGCCGTCCACACGAAGTACCCCGAGGTCACGCGCGAGTTCGAGTCGTTCCTCTGAGAGACGCGACGCATGCCCGGAGCTCCGAACCGTCCGCCCGAGACCGCGGCGACCGCTCCCACGCCCCCCCCGAAGGAACTCGTCCTCGAGCGGAAGGTCTTGCGGCGACTCGGACCGAGCCGGATCGCCTTGCGGCTTGACCTCTGGAAGGGTAGCCCGTCCCGCGAGCTCGTCGACCCGCTCCTTCGGGCCGAGGAGAAGTACGCGAAGGGCGAGAACCGCGACGCAGACTCCGCGCTCGACCAGCTGTCGGTCCGGTTCGCCGAGCCCCGATGGCCGAGCCTTCCGATCCCCTTCCGGAACCTTCGGGTCAGCATCCCGCAGCCGCAGCCCCCGCACTACGACCCCGAGAACGCCCTCCCGCCGGCCGAGAGGGACGCTCGCAAGGCGCACCGGGATGCCGAGCTCCAACTCGCCCTCGCGAGGGCCTCGCTGGAATGGGCCGGCGGCCACGCGGTCGATGTGGCGGATCTCCTCCCGCACCTCGCCGCCTCGGCCACCGCGTTCGCCTCGGAAGGCGCGTCCGAGACCTTCTGGTCCGGGATCGACGCGGTCTGGATCGCTCTGCGCGAGCGCGTACCGATGCCGACCGCCTCCGGCGCGCCGCGAGCGGTTCCGGCACCCGAGGCGTCCGCAGCGGTGGACGCGGTGGCCGGCGACCCCTGACCTCCCCGCGACGCGAATCTTATGAGCGGGCGCCCGACTCCGGGCTTCGTGCCGCGTCCTCCGAGGCTCAGCACCTTCTCCATCGTCGCGGCCGACCTCGATCGGAAGGAGTGGGGCGTCGCGGTCCAGTCCCGGTTCATCGCGGTCGGCGCGGTCGTTCCGTGGGCCGAGGCGGGCATCGGTGCGATCGCGACGCAGGCTCGCGCGAACGTCGCGTACGGCCCCGAGGGACTCAAGCTCCTGCGCGAGGGCGAAGGGGCCGAATCCATCGTTCGCAAGCTCACCTCGACCGACCCGAAGCGCGAGGAACGCCAGCTTGGCATCGTCGACCGGAAGGGTGGCTCGGCGGCGTTCACAGGCAAGGAATGCCTGCCTTGGGCGGGGCATGAGACCGGTCCCGGCTTCGCCTGCCAGGGCAACATCCTCTTTTCCGGCGAGGTCACGCGCGCGATGGCCCGCGCGTTCGACTCGACGCCCGGGGATCTCCCCGAGCGCCTGCTCGCGAGCCTCTCGGCCGGCCAGCGCGAGGGAGGGGACCGCAGGGGGATGCAATCCGCGGCGCTCCTCGTCGTCCGGGAGGGAAAGGGGTACGACGGAGGCAGCGACCGATGGATCGACATCCGGGTCGACGATCATCCGTCGCCGATCGAGGAGTTGAAGCGCCTCTTCCGACTCTACGACCTCACGCTGCTCGAGCGGGAAGATCCCGCGACCCTCGTCTCCCCGAGCCCCGAAGTGGCCCGCGTCGTGCAGCACCACCTGCAGCTCCTCGGCTTCTACTCCGGACGGCTCAGCGCGACCTGGGATGCGGCGACCGCCGCCGCCTTCACCAAGTTCCTCAACGAGAACAACTTCGAAGGGAAGGCACGGACCGATGGGAAGTTCTGGCCGTCCGTGTTGAACCACCTCCAGGAGCGCGCCGCCGTCGAGGTCGAGCGCCGGACAACGACCGCCCCGACCGTCACCGGCGCGCTCTCGCGCGGTCCCGGCGCGCAGCCGTCCGGGAAGGAGAGCCCATCGGCGCCGCCCAAGCACGGAAAAAAGTCGGACGGCCACCACTGACGGTTCGGCTCGAGCGCCGTTACCGGACCGCGGGCGAGGCCGAGCGGATCTGGCGCTCGGTCGCCGTGGACAACCCCGCCTTCCTCCACGGCGGCGTCCGAGGGACCCACCTGGTGATCGAGGTCGAAGGGGATCGCGCGGGGAGTCTTCGCCAGACCCTCGACGATCTCCTCGCCTGCATCGGGGTCGCGGAGCGTGCCGGCGCCAAGGAGGGTGCCGGCGGTCGAGGATCCCCTCGCCCGCGGGCTCCACCCTCGTAGGGAACCCCAGGGGAGCGCGACGTGTGGGACGGACTGCCGGCCACCGAGCAACCGACGCCCTCCAACGCCGGGCCGGGCCGCTACGTCCTCGCGGTCGTCGTCACGGTCCTCGCGATCCTGAGTCAATACGCGGTCCCCGGACTCGTGCCGGCGCTCCGTCCCCTCTACGGTGCGTTCCTGGGCCGCGTCGGGATCGTCTACGGGGTGCCGATCCTCGCCTTCCTTCTCCTCGTCGGGGCCGGCCCGCTCTCGCGCTCCACGGCCGCGATGGGGAAGGCGGCCGTCGAGGGACTGCGGTGGTTCGGCCTCTTCTCGGCCCTCGCGTTCCTCGTGAGCTTCGTGGTCCTCATCGTCTACACCCTCGTCGACCCCGCCGCGATCCAGGCGCTGAGCCGCCCCAACCCCGAGCTCCAAAGCGCTGCGGCGAATCCGGCCTTCTGGATCGTCTTCTCGTTCGTCGCGGGCGCGATCGAGGAACTCGTCTTTCGCGGCTGGATGTTCGGTTACTGGACGTCGCGGACGAACTCCCGATGGATCGTCCACGCGATCTGGACGAGCGCGCTCTTCGGGGGTGTCCACCTCTACTATGGCACAACGTACGGGGCTGCGTCGGGTGTGATCTTCCCGACCCTCTTCCTGCTCGGCCTCTCCTTCGCCGTCACCTTCCGGTATTCCGGTGGCAACATCGTGGTGATCGCCCTTCTCCACGGCGGCTACGACGCGACCTCGTTCCTGTCGCTCGTCTCGTCGACCGCAGCCGAGATCCTTCGGTTCGCCGTCCTCGGCGTCGGCCTCGTGGTGGCCCTCGTGGTCTACCTCCGAGCCCGGCGGGCCCGACCGCCGATCCGTCCGTGGTCCGAGATTCCCTCGCGATCCGACGGGAGCGCACCAGGCCCACCGGAGGCCGCCCGTGCGGAACCGTGGGACGGCCGGCCCGGCTCCGAGAGCGTCGAGTTCCGCCAGCCTCTTGTAACGGAGCCGAGTCCCCGCGCGGCATGGCCGAGGGCGATGAGCGAACGCGTCAGATCCTCCGCACCGCTCGCACGATCGCCGTGGTCGGTCTCTCCGACAAGCCCGAGCGCGACTCGAACGAGGTAGCGCGGTACCTCCAAGCGAACGGCTACCGGATCGTGCCGGTGAATCCGGTCCTGTCGTCCGTGCTCGGGGAGAAATCGTATCCCTCGATCTCCGCGATCCCGCCCGAGATCACCGTCGACGTGGTCGACATCTTCCGTCGCAGCGACCAAGTTCCGCCCGTCGTCGCAGAAGCGCTCGCGAGGAAGGTCCCCACCATCTGGATGCAACTTGGGGTCGAGAGCCCGACGGCATCGGAGACCGCGCGCGCGGCCCACGTGACCGTCTACGAGAATCGTTGCATCATGGTCGAGCATCGCAGGCTTGGGATCGGCCCGAGGGCCTAGGCCTGCGAACGGAGTCGAGGATGGCTGTTCCAGAATCCCAACTCCCTCCGACACCTCCGACGGTCCCGACCGCCGGCTCCCCAAGCTCGACAGCCGGCGCAGCCGCCCCCGCCGCGCCTCCAGCGACTCCTCCGGTTCCCACCCTCGAGGGAAGGATCGACGACACGGGTGTGGTGTTTCGCGAAAGCGTACGCGCCCGGTCGTGGCGGAGCCTCGGCCCGACGAAGGTGACCGGTTCGGTGGAGGTCGAGGACGCGGAGCTCACGGGGCCCGCCTCGATCGGCGGGAGCTTCACGGCGGCGCACCTGCGGGCCACCGGAACCTTCGATGCCGACGGCCCGGTCCACCTGACGGGCTCGTCTTCGTTCACGGGGTCGGTGCGACTCGGGGCGACCCTGGATGCGACCGACCTCGTGATCGAGGGCGCGGTCGCGAGTTCCGGCGCGGTTCGCCTCTCGGGATTCCTCCGCCTCGAAGGCGAACTCAAGGCCCCCGAGGTGCGAGCGGGACGGATCGTCCTCGCGGGGGGGCTCGAGGTGTCCGGCTCGATGACGGCCGAACTCGCGCACCTCGAGCTGCATCACGATTCGACGGTGTCGCTCCTCCGCGCGTCGGCGTTGCGCGTCACGCGCCACATCGCCTTCCCCTTCAATCTCGTCCCGTTCCGGGTCCCGTTCATCGGGCCCGCCGTGCCGGGACTGACCGCGCTCCGCATCGAAGCGAGCGAGGCGGAGCTCGAGGGCGTCACCGCCGAGTTCCTGAAGGCGGACCGGATCGTTCTCGGACCGGACTGCCACATCGCTCGCGTCGAGGGGACGATCCTCCGCCAGGACCCGAAGGCCCACGTGGGCCCGGAATCCCGCTCTCCGCCGCCGCACGGCCTGAGCCGCTAGACGCCGCCCGCCCCGCACGTTATCTCTCTCGGCACCGTCGTCGGGCGTCATGCCACCGGACGAGGAGCCGGGGACGCCGGGTGCGTCCCTCGCGGACGCGGAGCGACGCGTCCGGGCGTTCTGGGCCGCCGCACGCGTCCCCGAAACGACCCTCGGGGGCAACGCCGCCGGGCCCGAATTCCGGTTCACCGAAGGTCCGCCGACCGCGAACGGTGCCCCCCACGTAGGGCATCTGATCGCGCGGACCCTCAAGGACGTCCACCTCCGGTACCGCCGGATGCAGGGCTACCGGATCGT
>JAKIWU010000129.1 GCA_022749905.1 Thermoplasmata archaeon | reverse complement strand
GGACGATCACCGAGACCCTCGACTCGGGCCGGCCGGGCCCACACGTGGACCGTGCGAAGGCCCTCCACCTCGGCGGAAGCTAGGGCGACGGCGCCGGGACGGCCGGCCCTTCCACCGGTGGGAAGCTCCCCGGATCAAGAAAGACGCGTTCGGCATCGATGACCCAGCCGTGCTTGTGCCGGGCGATCTCGTCCCGGTCGAAGAGGGCGTGACCGAGCGCGAGGAGCTCGCCCGAGCGGGTGACGAGGACGACGCCCCTCCCCTTCGCGAACGGGCGCGCCATCGAGACGATCCCGCCAGCCGCGAGGTCCGCGCCGTGCGCGATCGAGCGCGCGGCGGAGTCCTTGACGACGATGATCGGGAACTCGCGCCACACCTCGTCGATGGGACGGAGGAGCGCGAGAAGCGGTCCCGCATCGCCGCCCCGTGCTTCGTGAACGGCGTCAGCGAGCCGCGCGAGCGTGACCGCTCGCTCCTCGGTAAACGGGCCGAGCCCCGTCCTCCGCAGCTCCTCGAGGTGGCCATCGACCCCGAGCGCTTCGCCGAGGTCGACGGCGAGGGTGCGGACGTACGTGCCCGAGTCCCCGACGATGTCGAGGAGGAGCTCGGGTCCGTGCGCCTCGAGCTTCTCGAGCCGATGGATCGTCCGGATCCGCCGCTCGCGACGCACCGCCGAGCGCACGGGCGGGGTCTGGTAGATCGGGCCGCGGAACTCAGCAAGGATCCGGTCGACGTCGCCCGGGGAGGCCACGCCGTGGAACCGGACGAGACCGACGTAGCGTTTGGGGAATTCGAGGAGCAGAGGAAGGAGCTTGAGGGCGGGGCCGACCCCCACCCAGAGGAGGCCGGAGACGTTGGGGTCGAGGGTGCCGGCGTGACCGGCCGAGGGGACGCCGAGGAGATCCCGCGCCCAGGCGGTGACTTGGTGCGAGCTCGGCCCGCGGGGCTTGTCGACGAGAAGGAACGCCCCCTCGCGGATCCGCGCCGCGATCGCTTCGGGGAACGCTGGGGGCGTCGGCGCCGTGTCGGGGCTCATGGGCTCGCGGGCCTGCGAGGCTCGGTGACGAAGGCGACGATCCGGCGCGCGACCTCGGTCGCGGGGATCTCGGACGAATCGATGCTCAAGTCCGTCGGCTCCCGATCGAGGTGGATCCCGTAGTAGCGCCCGTAGCGCAGGCGCTCGCTCGCCTCCCGCGCCCGGCACGCCGACAGGGCCGTCGCGCGGTCCACCCCGTCGCGCCCAGCGAGCCGGGCGGCGCGGACGTCTTCCCGCGCGCTCACCCGGATCTCGACGATCGGGATCCCGCGTCGCCGGCAGAGGGCGCCGACGAGCCGCCCGTCGAGCAGCCGACCGGGCGCCGCGAGGGCGAGCATCGCATCGTCGAGGGCCCGGTCGATCGAGGCGTCGGTCTCCGCGAGCTTCGAGAGGCCGTCGAGATCGAGGCCGCGTCGGGTCGCTTCCGCCCGGAAGCGCTCGCCCGCGCTCACGAACTCGAGCGCGAGCGCGGAAGCGGCGAGCCGTCCGGCGGTCGATTTCCCGCTCCCGGGCGGCCCCGAGAGCGCGAGGGCCGCGACGCTCACGCCGCAGGCCCGGCTGCGCCGCCGACGGGGATGTGCGCGAGCTCGTACCGGCGGAGCGAGTAGTGCTTCAACCCCCGGCGGAGGACGTAGGAGAGCGGGAAGGTGTAGAGCGAGAAGAGGACGATCCAGTCGGGGATCGGTCCGAGCGAATGCCGAAGGTTCACCATCGCGCCGCCGACATTGACGAGAGGGTCGGTCTGGGGGTTGCCGATGAAGAGTCCGACCCAGGTGTAGATCGCGATGACGAGGAACCAGGTGACCGCCATGCCCTTCAACTGAGCGATCGAGAGCTCGCCGGAGAGGCGCGTGACCTCGGTCTGGTGGGGCTTCAGGGCGTCGATCCGGTCCTTCTTGCCGGACTTCAGCGCCTCCATCTGGACCTTCCGGAACGCGCTCGACCAGCTCTGGGTGCGCGCCGTCTTCACCCAGTCGGTGGCCCAGTTGTAGGCGAGGGCCGTGAGGGCCATCTCGATGAGGCCCGCGAGGAACATCGTGAGGAGGACGTGGTGGTAGCCGAACCCGATGAGGGGGGTGAGCGCGATTCCGACGGCGGTTGCGACCCCCGTGCGCGTCGAACTGTCGAAGAGCATCAGGATCCCGAGGACGAAGAGGAAGGTGAGGATGAAGGTCGACGGCTTGAACTGGGGAGCCGGCGGACCCGCCGGTCGGCCGGCGGAGGGCGAGCTGTCGGCACTTTCGGAGGTCGAATCGTCCGCTTCGGTCGCGTCCGGCGCTGCGGACGAACTGCTCGCGAGCGGTGCGTCCTCGGCGGCCCCGGACGCGTCCTCGGCCCCGCCGCTCATCCTTCCCCACCGAGGAACCGGCGCAGGAGCGGGTTCATCTCCATCAGCTGCTCGCGCCCCATCGCCTCGTAGAGGTTGATGATGATCCCGACGGTGAGAAGCACCCCGGTCCCGCTCGCGTTCCCGACGGTGCCGATGAGATCGGCGCCGGCGGCGAGCGCGCCGACCGCGGCCCCCGAGATGATCGTGATGACGGGGATGTAGCGCTCGAGCACTCTACGCAACACTCTCGGTTCTCTACGGAAGCCCGGGATCTGCATCCCGGACGCCTCGATCTGGCGGGCCACCGCTTCCGGGCCCATGTTGGTCGTCTGGATCCAGAACCGCGCGAAGATGATCGAGCCTGTGACCATGACGGAGAAGTAGATCAGAACGTGCGCGAGGTCCTGCCACCAGACGTGCCCGACGAGGAAGCCCCCGTACGTCTGGGAGTTCAAAAGCGGCAGGAGCCAGGACTCGAGGCCATTGACGGTCGAGAGGTAGTAGGCACCTCCGGTCAGAGGCGTGGTCTGGCTCACCCCGTGCGCGTTCGCGTACGCGGCGTCGGGCGCGTACGAACCGATCCACCACTGGTGCCCTAAGAACGGGAAGTGCGAGAGCGCCTGGTTGTTCCACAGGAGGATCGAGAACATGGAGACGTTGGCGAGGAGCGCGGCCATCAGGATGACCGGAATGTTCGACGCGTAGATCAGACGGAGCGGGTAGCGCCCTCGAGCTCCGCGCGCCTCCGCGTGCGAGAGCGGGAGCTCGATGCGGGTCGACTCCGTCCACGCGACGAGGAAGAAGATGAGAGCGGTCCCCACGAGGGCGACCACGGGATTCGGCGAATGGAGGAGCACCTGTTCCCAGCCGCCGCCGGCCATCTGGCCCGCGTTGTAGTGCGTGAAGAACCAGATCGCCTTCGGGATCGTTCCGCTCGGCGGGTTCGAGGCGCTGATCGGGCTCGCCGGCTGTCCGGGGAGCCAGTTGAGCGTACCTTGGACGATCTGTTGGGAGACGCCGGCGGCGATGAAGAG
>JAKIWU010000128.1 GCA_022749905.1 Thermoplasmata archaeon | reverse complement strand
CGAGCGGACCGGGCGGGGCCAATCGGTCGACGTTGCCCAGTACGAGATCTTCTTCACGCTTCTCGAGAACCTGGCGCTCGACTACTTCCTGCGGGGCGTCGTCCGCGGACGGCACGGCACAGCCCATCCGCGCCTGCATCCGTACAACGTCTACCCGTGCCTCGACGGCTGGGTCGTCCTCGCCGCGCCGACGCACGAGGCCTGGCTCAGGGTCCGGGAGCTGGTCGGCATCACGGATCGCGGTTCGGAAAAGCCCGGATGGAGCGACGCGCACCGGGCGGAAGTGGACGGGGCGATCGAGTCGTTCTGCCTCAGCCGCAGCGGCGAGGAGCTCGAGCGGATCGGCAGGTCGAGCGACCTCGCGCTCTCTCGGGTGTACGACATGGCCGCGATCGCCCACGATCCGCACTACCGACAGCGTGAGATGTTCCTCGAGTGGGTCGATCCCGTAGCGGGCAGGGTGAAGGGTGCGGGCATCGCTCCCAAGTTTGGTCAAACCCCCGGACGCGTTTGGCGAGGAGCGCCGTGGCTCGGTCAGGACAACGAGGCGATCCTGACGGCAATCCTGGGCTTCCCGCGAGAACGCGTGGAGGCACTCTCAGCCCGGGGCATCATTGGGAGCTGCCCCCCATCGGCGGCACCCGCGGAATCCCCCCCTCCCTATTTCGTGCGAGAGGGGATTTGAATCCCATCGGACCGAAGCATCCGGAAGATCCCGTCTTCGCGGACATCGCCGATGCCGATCGCGCTCTCGCGATGGCTAGTAGGGCGGCCGAGATCGACCGGACCCCGGCCTTCCCGCGGACCGAGTTTCGGGAGCTTGGGAGGCGGCGGCTCCTCGGACTTCGGACCTCGGCAGCCCGAGGCGGACGGGGCCTCTCGATGTCGGTCGCCGGAGCCGCCCTCGCCGACCTGGCCTACCGTGGGGGGACCATGTTCGCAAAGCTGTCGCTCCAGCCGGACTTCTGCGGCGTCCTCGCCGACCACGCGACCCCGGACCTTCTCGAGGGGTATTTCCTCCCGCTCACACGAGGCGAGACTCTCATCGGCAATCAGATCACCGAGCCCGGCGCTGGGGCTGATCCCGCTGCGCTCACGATGAGCGCGCGGCGGGACGGCCCAGGGTACGTTCTTACCGGGACCAAGAGCCAGGCCGCGTTCGCGTCGGACGCCGACGCGGCGATCGTGTACGCGCGAACCGGCGACACGGGGGATCGGGCAGCCGGGATCACCGCGTTCCTGGTGCCTCAGAATCAACTTGGGATCGATCGCACTGTCGGAAACGATCTCGGAGAGCGATGGATGCGCCGAGGGACGGTGACCTATCGGGAGGTCCGGGTTCCCAGGGAACACCTCCTCGGGGAGGAGGGACAGGGTTTCGAGTACCTCAAGGAGGAGCTGTCGAGGGAACGGCTCCTGCTCGCGGCGATCTACGTCGGTGTCGGGCGGTCGTCGCTCGAGGACACCGTCCAGAGGGCTGCGACGCGGACGACGTTCGGCCGCCCGTTGCATCAGCACGAAGCCGTGGCCTTCCCGACGGTGGAGGACTGGGCCCTCCTCGAGGCGACGTGGTTGTACGTGGCGCGGGCCCTCGAACGAGCCGACGCGGGGGAGTCGCTCGATGCGGAGTCTGCGATGGCGAAGTGGATGGCCACGGACGTCGCCCTCCGAACGATCGATCACGCGATCCAGTTCCATGGGGGCGAAGGGTACGGGAACGCGCTCCCGCACGAGCGGCGATGGCGCGACGTGCGGAGCGGCCGCCTCGCGCACGGACCCTCCGAGATCATGCATCTCGTCGCCGCCCGGGCGCTCTGGCGGGACGCCCCTCGGTCGAGGTGACTTCCTCCCGGGTTAGCGCGTCTTCGACGCGGCATCCAGGATTCGGGCATAGAACGCCGCGACACGCTGCGCAATCTCGGACCACGCGTGGTTCTCCACGGCCGTCCGACGGGCGTTTTCGCTCATCCGCGACCAGAGGGTCTCGTTCCCGAGCAGCCTCTCGATGGCTTCGGCCGTCGCCGCGACGCGTTCCTCGAACGGCTTGCGGTGATCGACGAGGAACCCCTCCTTCCCCTCGGTGACGAGGCCCTCGAGGAGGTCCGACCCGACGACGGGCAGGCCACAGGCCATCGCCTGGATCGTTGCAACGCTCGCGAGCTCCGAGTCCGACGGATGAACGAGAACCTTCGCCGAGGCGAGGAGACCGGGAAGCGCGTCCGCGGAGACCTCGCCGAGGAACTCCAGCGCAGGGTTCCGGCCTTTCAACTCCGCACGGAGCGGCTCGGAGGAAACACGTCCGAGGATCCGGGCCCCCGCCCCGGCGGCACGGGCCGATGCGGCGAGGATATCGAACCGCTTGTGGGCAGCGACCACGCCGAGGCCAACGACGCCGGACCTCGGGGAGCCGGGAGGCAAGGGTTGGAAACGGTCGGGGTCGACGCCGAACGGGATGTACTCGACGGAGGAGTCCGGACTTCGATCCCGGCGCAGGTCCCGAAACCTTCGGAGGGTCTGGGGCGCGAGGGCGATGACCCCAATGGCAACTCGGACCGCCATTTCGTCCCGCCGCCGGCGGAGCACATCGAGCGTTCCCGCGGCGCCGAGCCAGTGGCGGGAGTGCGACGTGAGCACGTAGGGATGTCGTGAAGCGGTCAAGGATTCCGCCGTGAGGGGCGTGTGCGCATGGACGATGTCGAAGGTTCGCCGACCGAGATCGAGGGGGAGGGTGACCGCGGAAAGGAGCTCACGGGCGCGCGATCCCCGTACGGGGGGGATCCGGTTCAGGATCTCGACAGAATGCCCGAGCGCCCGAAGCCCCGAAGAAAGATTCGCGACGTACTCCTCGACAGCCCCGTAGCCCCGGGGCGGGATCTCGATCGATCCGGCCCCGATCTGGGCCACGTGGAGCGTGCGGGGTGTCGCCGGCGTTCGCTCCGCCACCGCTCTCCGGAGTCGCACCACGCGACGCTGCGGGGATTACCCTTCCGACGCCGCGTCGCGACCGGTGTTGCGAACGGCTGGTTCAGGCCGCTCAGCGAACGTCACTCAACCGGCAGCTCCTCGTTCCGATCCGGTGGGGAGCGGCGTCGGCGGCGGAGGACGATCACTCCGGCAACCCCCGCGACAACCAGGACCGCGACGATGACCCCGATGCCGATCGGGGAGGTGAGACTAAATGAGGTCGAGCTGCTCGGATTCTGAACCGACAGATTGGTCGTCTTGAGGGCCGTGACCTGCGCACCGTCGGTCACGAGCGTTTCGATCTTGAACGTGCCCGTCGCCGTCGGCGTGCACGTGAACTCGGGCTTGTTCTGGGATGTGCAGCCCGCGGGGAGGCTCGTGTACCGGTACGAGTACGGAGGGAGCCCACCCTTGATCGTGACATTGAGCGTGACGTGGCCGCCCGGGGCGACGG
>JAKIWU010000127.1 GCA_022749905.1 Thermoplasmata archaeon | reverse complement strand
TCGCGAGGGCGATCCGTCGGAAGCTGCGGAGGCGCTCGATGTTCCGGGGGCCGAAATCCGCGACGACGAACCGCCCCTCGAACCGCTCGACCTTCCGGCGGCAATTCTCCTCGACCTCGTGCTCGGTGATCGTGGGCGGGGTCGGGGTCCCTTCGGCGGAAGTGAGTCTCGTGCCTTCGACGATCAGGATGTCCGGGGAGCGGGCCTCGAGCTCGCCGACGAATCCTTCGGTCGCGGGACCCCTCTCGCCATGGAACCGTAGGTCGCCCGAATAGGCGACCAGCGCGCCGTCGAGCTCGAGGAGGAACCCGGAGGCCCCGTAGACCGAGTGGTCGACCTCGTGGTGGCGGATCCGGATGTCGCCGATGCTGGCGGGAGCGCTCGTTGGGTCGACGGGCTCGAATCCGGCCTTTTCCGAGACCGGGGAACGCCGCAGGCGTTCGACGAGGGGGGACGGAACCTCGCCGAGGATCCGAAAGTCCCGGCTCTTGCGTGGCACGCTTGAGTCGGCTGCGAGGAGTCGTCCGGGCAGCGAGCCTCCTCTCCCCTTCCCCTCGGCGGGACCCCGTCGGCCGTAGTACGTGATTTCGGAGGCGACGGACGATCCCCCGGTCTCCTGCCACGAGCGCAGGAGGGCGAGGGTCAAACCGGTCGCGACGATCGGGATCTCGGGCGCAAGGTAGGCGATGGCGCCGCAGTGATCGAGATGCCCGTGGGTCAGAAGGACCGCGGTGGTCGGCGACCCTTCCCACGTCCGATCCTTCTCGGGGTAATCGTGGGAAGGGAAGAGGTCCGGACGGTACAGTCCCTTCCTCCGAGGGAGCAACCCCACCTCGATGAGGTCGACGAGACCGCGGGACGGACGGGGCTGGAGGAATTCCTCGAAGTACGACCCCATCGTCTTGTAGTTCGTCCCGAAGTCGAGCAGCAGCCGGGTTTCGCCCTGTTCGAGGAGAATCTTCGTTCCCCCGATCGACGCGGATCCGTCCAGGATCGTGAGCCGTGGGTTCGGGGCCATGATACGGATCCAGAAGCCGGTCCGATCGAACCACGCTCCGGGCGTCCGTTCGGGCGAGTCCGCCGGGCTTGAAACAACCTTCGGCGGCGACGGAGCTCGGGGGAGAATCTGGATCCTTCGACCTTGTGGAGCTCGCGGGTCCGAACCCCTTATGCGGCGGGCCATCGGTGAGCCGGCTCGGATGCCGGACGCGAGAGTTCCGACGGGGGTCGCGCCCCTCGATGCGCTGCTCCATGGGGGGCTCGAAACGGACTGCCTGACGGAGCTCTACGGGGAAGGCGGGAGCGGCAAGACGCTCCTCTGCATCCAAGCGGCCGTCGAGACGACCCTGAAGGGGCGGTGGGTCTTCTACATCGATACGGAGGGCGTCTCCCTCGCCCGACTCGAGGCGGTCACCGGAGGACGCCTCGCCGACGTTCTCAAGCTCCTCCTCCTCGCCACGCCGAAGGACCTCGCCGAGCAGTCCCGCGCGGTCGAGACCGCAGGCGCCCTCGCTCGTGAGGGCCGCCGCACGGTGGGGTTGATCGTGCTCGACTCGGCGACGTTCTACTATCGCCTCGCACTTTCGAGCGAGACCGAGGACGAGAGCCGGATCGCTCTCGGGGCGGAGCTCGCCGATCTGCTCGCGACCGCGCTCCACGCGCACGTCCCCGTGCTCTTCACGAACCAGGTCTGGCGACGCCCGAGCGACGGTTCGCTGGAGCCCCTCGGAGGATCGTTCATCGGGCACGCGGCGAAGACGATCCTTCGGATCGACCGTCTTCCCGGCAATCGACGCCGTGCGGTCCTGCTCAAGCACCGCTCCCTCGCCGAAGGGAGCGCGGAGTTTCGGATCACCTCGACCGGGCTCGAGGGACTCGGAGGCGCCAGCGCTCCATCGGGGAGCGAGCCCGCGATCGGTACGCCCGACTAGGCTCGCCGTCGCCAACGCCCCGGCACGCCTCGCCTTCGCTTCCCCAGGCGGATTCGGGCCCGAGCGAGGTCCGTTTCACGGCCTCCCAGCGACTGCTTAATGATGGAGAACCGTCTCCGACCTGTGGCAGCCCGGAGGACCCCTGTGAAAGCTCGTTCGAAAGCGCCGGCAGCGACGAATCGGTTGGAAGTTGCGGACGTACCGACCCCGATCGGCACCTTCCGAGTCCTCTACGAGGGGGACCGGGTCCGCGTGATCGATCTCCTCGAGCGCGGGGTCGATCAGGCGACCGTTCCGGACGGGGCGGTCCGCCGTAGACCGCCCTTTCCGACGGGGAGCCCGCCTCTGCAAGTTGCCGAGTACTTCCGAGGGGAGCGGCGATCCTTCGACATGAACGTCGAGCCGTTCGGGGGTACGGAGTTCGACCGGGAGGTTTGGCAGGCTCTGCGCGCCGTGCCGGCGGGCCGCACGATCACCTACGGCGATCTCGCCCGTCGCTCGGGCCATCCGGGGGCCGCGCGTGCGGTCGGCGGTGCGATGCATCGGAACCCGATCCCCATCGTCGTCCCATGCCACCGCGTGGTCGGGGCGAGCGGGTCCCTTACGGGATTCGGCCTCGGTCTCTGGAGGAAGCGCTGGCTCCTCGATCGCGAGGGAGCCTGGCCCCTTCGCTCTCGGAGCGTCGACGGCCCACGCGATGCGGAGCACCAGCGGACGCTCGATACGGAAGCCCCCGACTCGTAGGGCTCGGCCGGCCGCGCCTCGCGCTACCCGGCGTAGTAACTCGCGTCGTACGGCTCGGGCTTGAGCCCGCGCCGCTGACGGACCTCGGCGACGACCGTCGGGGAGAGCTCCGCCGGCAGGACCTCGAAGCCCATCGACTCGGTGGCCCAGAGCACCTTGCCTGCGGTCGCACTGCGGATGTCCGAGGCGAACCCGAACATCGCGGCGACCGGGACCTTCGCGACGATCGTCTGGAGGTCGCCGACCGCCGTCATGTCGAGGATCTCGCCGCGGCGGCGCTGGAGCTCCCGGGTCGCCCCCGAAAGGACCTCCTGGGGCACGTTGACCGTGACCTTCTGGAACGGCTCGAGGAGGACGCGCCCGGCGAGGACCATCGCCCCGTAAATCCCCGAACGGGCAGCCGGGATCGTTTGGGCCGGACCCCGGTGGATCGAGTCCTCGTGGAGCTTCGCGTCGACGAGGCGGACCTTGAGCCCGTAGACCTTCTCGTTGGCGAGCGGCCCGCGGTTCATCGCCTCCTTGTAGGCGTCGATGATGAGATCCATCGTTTCGTTGAGGTACTGGATCCCCTTCGTGACGTCGAAGAGGATGTTCGTCCCCTCGACGGCGGTGAGGCCCCGCCCCTCGTCCCGGTCGATCCCGAGCCCCGCCATCTTCGTGACGAGGGTCTTGATGTCCTTGAACGATTTTCCCTGGGGGATCTCGCCCTCCTTGATCGCCTGGACGACGGCGGGGGGGAGCGCCTCGACCTCGAAGT
>JAKIWU010000126.1 GCA_022749905.1 Thermoplasmata archaeon | reverse complement strand
GAGCGGATCCGGGTCGACGGAACCCCGATCACCCGCGCGGCGGTCGTGGAGGGGATCGTACGGATCGAGACCGCGACCGCATCGCTGCTCGCGGACGGGACGATCGACCGGGAACCGACCTTCTTCGAGGTAACGACGGCGCTCGCGTTCGATGCGTTCCGGAACGCGAACGTCGACGATGCCGTGGTCGAGGTCGGGATTGGGGGCCGCCTCGATTCCACGAACGTGATTGATGCGGCGGTCGGGGTCATCACGACGATCGAGCTCGAGCACACCGACGTCCTCGGGCCGACCGTCGCGGATATCGCGCATGAGAAGGCCGGGATCCTCCACCGGGGGATGCGGGCGATCGTAGGGGCGCTCCCCCCGTCGGCGCGAGCTGTGGTCGACCGAGAGTCCGACACGCTCGGGGTGCCCATCGCCCATCTCGGCGAAGAGATCCGCACCGGCGAGCGAACCTTGTTCGAGGGCGGGCAGCGCTTCAGCATCGGCACGCCCCTCCGGACCGAGCGTTCCGTCGAACTCCCCCTCTTCGGTCGCTTCCAGGTCGACAACGCGGCCCTTGCTGTTGCAGCGGTGGAGGAGTACGCTAGGCTCCGCGCCTTCCCGCTGACCGATCGCGAGATAGAGAAGGGACTTGCCGAGGTCCGCTGGCGCGGGCGTCTCGAGCGGATCGGGCGCCGGCCGGAGGCCTATCTTGACGTCGCGCACACGCCCGAGAGCGCTCGCGCTGTCGCCGAGAGCCTCGCGGAGATTCTCCCGTTCGCCGACCCTTCCGAGAGCGCGGTCGTTCTCGGCTGCCTCTCCGACAAACGGGCCGGGCCGATCCTCGAGGCCTTGTCTCCGCTCGCTCGGACGCTCGTGGTCGTGCCGGTTCGATCGATGCGTTCGGCGGATCCCTCCGAGCTACGCCGCGCCGCGATCGGTCGATTTCCTCGGATCGTCCAGGCACCCGCAGCTGCAGAGGGGTTCGCTCTCGCGCGAGCGGCGGTGGGAACCGACGGTCTCCTGCTCGTCACCGGTAGCGACTATCTGGTGGGCGAGATCCTCGAACACCTCGAGGGCCGGCCGGCGGGCGAACCGGACCTCTCCGACCCGGGCCTCTCGGTCGGGGCGGGCTCCTCCGCGACGTTCGCCACTTCCCGGGCGGGAACGTGACGGCTCTCCAACCGATGGATTGGGGTGCCGTCCTCGATCGTCTCTCCGCCCAGTATGGTCGGGGCGATTGGAGGGTGCCGTACCTCCGGGATCATGCGGAGGATCCCTTCCAGGTCCTCATCGGCACGATCCTCTCCCAACGAACCCGCGACGAGGCCACCGACAGGGCTTCCGCGCTGCTCTTCGCACGGTTCCCCGATCCTCGAAGCCTCGCCCGAGCGAAGCCCCGCGAGATCGTCCCGCTGATCCGCGCCTGCGGGTTCTATCACGTCAAGGCGACGGTCCTTCCGGCCTGCGCGCGCGCGATCCTCGAACGCTTCGGGGGCGTCGTCCCGCGCGATCTCGAGTCCCTGCTGTCACTCCCGGGCGTTGGTCCCAAGACCGCGAACTGTGTCCTCGTGTTCGGCTACGGCATTCCGGCGATGCCCGTCGACACCCACGTCCACCGGATCGCGAACCGCCTCGGCGTGGTGAAGACCGAGGCGCCCGAAGCCACCGAGCTCGCGCTGCGTCGGGTCGTTCCCGAGCGGTACTGGATCCCGATCAATCCCCTCCTCGTCCAGCACGGACAGAACCTCTGCCGTCCGATCGGTCCACGGTGCGAACTCTGCCCCATCTGGTCCTGGTGTGCGACGGGGGTCGCCCTGCGCGCGGGTCGGGCACCACCCCGCGAAGCGGACCGACCACGCCACGGACGCATGCGCGCATCGACGCGCACGGTCGCGAAGCGTTCCGTCCGTCGCGTGCCGCGCTCGCGTCGACGCAAATCAATTTAGACAGCCCCGCCTCCGTCGCCGTACCATGGACCCGTCGGAGTACGACCTCGAGTTCTTCCGCCGGGCCGGGATGCGGCGGCGCACCTGCACCTCGTGCGGGCACGCGTTCTGGTCCTCGGGGGACCACGAGCGATGCCAGGAGGATCCGTGCACGCCGTACGGGTTCATCGGACATTCCCCGCTCGCGCGCCCGTACGAAACCTCGAGGATGCGGGAGACCTTTCTCGGATTCTTCGAGAGCCGGGGTCACACGAGGATCCGACGGTACCCCACGGTCGCGCGTTGGAGGAACGACGTTTTCTTCACGCAGGCGAGCATCTACGATTTCCAGCCGTGGGTCACGAGCGGGATCCTGCCCCCGCCCGCGAACCCGCTCACCCTGAGCCAACCCTGCCTGCGCTTCATCGATCTCGACGAGGTGGGTCGGAGCGGCCGCCACTTCACGCTCTTCGAGATGATGGCGCACCACGCCTTCAATCGCCCCGACCACACGATCTACTTCAAGGACCGAACGGCGGAGCTCTGCCAGGAGCTCCTCACGAGCGAGCTCGGGGCGGATCCGAACTCGATCTCCTACAAGGAGGAAGAGTGGGAGGGGGGCGGAAACCTCGGCCCCTCGCTCTCGGTGGGGCTCGCGGGCCTCGAAGTCGCTACCCTGGTGTTCATGGAGTACGCCCGGGACGGGCCGAAGCTCCAGCCGATGCCGCTCACCGTCGTCGACACGGGGTACGGCCTCGAGCGCCTCACCTGGCTCTCGCAGGGGACGAAGACGGCGTACGAAGCGGTCTTCGGCAGCGGGCTCGAGGAGTTGCGTCGCTCCTTCTCCCCGCGCGACGCCGCGATCCTGTTCGACCATGCTCGCGCGCTCAACTTCATGCTCGTCGACGGCGTCGTGCCTTCGAACAGCAAGGAGGGCTACTTCGCCCGCTTGCTCATCCGACGGATCCTCCGCACGCTCTCCGCGGCGAACGAGCCGCCGGAGATCACGGCGCTCGTCGACCGCGTCGGCCGTGAGCTTGCCCGCGACCATCCCGAGATCGGTTCGAATCGCGAGGACCTGCGCACAGTCATCGAGGCCGAGGTCGAGCGCTACCGCGAGACGCTCGGACGCGCGCGCGAGCAGGTCCGTCGGCAGGAGGCACGCCGTCGCGAAGCGGGCGAAGCGATCGGCGTCGACGATCTGGTGCAATGGTACGACTCCCTCGGGATCCCCCCCGAGGTCGCCGCCGCCGAGCTGACGACGCCGCCCGCGATCCCCGACGACTTCTATGCCCGCGTCGCTCGTCGGCACGAAGCCGACGCTCCGGCCTCCGACTACTCGGAGCCGACCGTTGCGGGACCCAAGATTCCTGAGTCCGTCCCCGCGACGGACGTCCGGTACTATCTCGATCCGTACACCCTCGAGTTCGAAGCCCACGTCGCGTGGACCGAGGGCCCGCTCGTCGTCCTCGATCGGACCTACTTCTACCCGACGGGCGGGGGTCAGATGACCGACACCGGGCATCTCGGCGACACACCGGTGCGGGAGGTCTCTCGTCAGAGGAACTGGGTCGTCCACCACCTCGACACTCCGACGATCCTGCGGGTCGGCGAACGAGTTCGGGGCCGCATCGACGCGCCCCGGCGCACCCAGCTCATGCAGCACCACACCGCGACCCACCTCCTCAACGGCGCGCTCCGCTCCGTCCT
>JAKIWU010000125.1 GCA_022749905.1 Thermoplasmata archaeon | reverse complement strand
CGTTCGTACCAGGAATCCACGCAGTGCCGTCCCGAACGGATCATGACGCCGTGGCCCTCGTCGAGGAACAGTGCCGCGTCGTGCGGGTCGATCCCATCGAGAGCGAGGGCGATGATGCTCGATCGGGCCCGTGCGGCGGGCGGTCCGATGATCCGCACCCTCGGCAGTTCGCCGAGCGCGCGCGTCGCCCTCTCGTTGAGCCGACGGTCCCATGCCTCGACGGCGTCGAGCCCGGCGGCCTCGAGGAACCGAACCCCCGCATCGGCGCCGAGAACGCCCCCGTAGTTCTGCAAACCCGCCTCGAACCGATACGGAGGGGGCCGCAACTCGTGTCCCCCGAGGGTGGTCCACTCGACCGTCTCGCCTCCGGTCAGCGAAGGTTCGAGATCGGCCAACGCCTCGCCGGTACCGATCAGCGCCCCGGTCCCGCTCGGCCCCAGCATTTTGTGCGAGGAGAGAGCGTAGAAGTCGATGCCGTCACGCCGCAGATCCACGCGCTGATGGGGTGCGGCCTGGCAGCCGTCGAAAAGGACCCGAGCACCCCGGTCGTGCGCTCGCTCTGCGATCTCCCGCGCCGGGAGGGATCGGCCATCGAGGTTCGAGGTGTGGAACAGGCTGACCAAGCGGGGCCGCGGGAGGAGCGCCTGCTCGAAAGCCTCCCCGTCGAACGCACGGTCATCGGGGAGCGACACGAACGAAAGGCGCACCCCTCGGTTCGCGGCGAGGCGCTGCCAGGGGACGAGATTCGAGTTGTGCTCCTGGTCCGAGAGGACGATGCGATCACCCCGCTTCCAGCGCGTTCCGTTCGCGACGAGATTGATCGCCTCGGTGGCGTTGCGCAGGAAGACCACCGATGCCGCGCCGTTCGGGGCGCGCAAGAACTCCGCGAGGTGGCTGCGGGCCTCCTCGTACCGAAGGGAGACCTCCTCGGCGAAACGATGGACCGAGCGACCGGCACAGCCGGGGAAGTCCTCGTAGTAGGCTCGCATCGCGTCGAGCACCTCGGAGGGCACGAGCGACATGCACGCGGAATCGAGGTAGGCGGGTGTGGGGCGACCTCCGCGCGCGCGGAGAGCGGGAAAATGGCGCCGTGCGGCCGCACCGGGCCGGGTCATGCGGCCTGGAGTCCTACGGCGGCGGACGCGAGGGTCGCGGCACCCGTGACGAGGACGCGGTCCTTCGGGGCGAACGATCCGCTGTGGGGGGAGGGAGAGGGTCGACCGGGCTCTCCGACGCCAAGGAAGAGGAACGTGCCCGGGACCTTCTCGAGGTACCGTGAGAAATCCTCGGCGCCCATGACGGGCCGCTCGAGTTCGATGACCCGGCCCGGCCCGAGCTCCTTGCGGAGAATCTCCACGATTCGCCCCGTCGCCCCCGGGGGATTCGAGGTCACGGGGTAGCCCCTCCGGTAGTCGATCTCCACGCGGGCGCCGTGGCTCTCGGCAAGGTGTTGGACCCGGTGGCGCAGCAGCCGCTCCATCTTGCGCCGCGTCGTCGCGGAGAGCGTTCGGACCGTGCCATGGACGGTGACCGTCTCAGGGAGGATGTTGTGCCGCGTCCCACCGTGGACGCTCCCCACACTGATCACGACGGGGTCGAGAGGATCCCGAGCGCGGCTCACCAGGGTTTGGAGGCCTAGGACGATCTCTGAGGCCACGACGATCGCGTCGGCGCCGCCGTGCGGAAAGGCAGCGTGGCTCCCGGTTCCGCGGACCGTGAGGAGGAACTCGTCGGCCGAGGCCATCATCGGGCCGGAGCGCCACCCCACCGAGCCCAACGGGATCTGGGGTGCCACGTGCTGGCCGACGACGAAGTCGACCCTGGGGTCGCGGAAGATGCCTCGTTCGAGCAGGGGCCTCGCGCCTCCCTCGACCCCGTCCTCCTCCGCCGGTTGAAAGACGAGCACAATGGGTCCCCGCAGCTCGCGTTCGCGCGCCTTGAGGAGCTTGGCCGCGCCGAGAAGGCTCGCCATGTGCACATCGTGGCCGCAGGCGTGCATCCGTCCCGGGTAGCGCGATCGGAAGGGGAGGCCGGTGGTCTCCGTGACGGGCAACCCGTCCATGTCGGCGCGCAGCGCAACGGCCGCCCCGCCGCGATCCGCCCCAAGATACCCGACGACCGCGGTCGAACCGCGGAACGTTCGGCTTTGAATCCCGAGCTCCCGGAGGGTCGCGAGGATCCGCGCCTGCGTCCGAGTCTCCTCGTTCGAGAGCTCCGGCTCCCGGTGGAACGCCCTGCGCCACCCTTCCATCTCGGGCAGAACGTCGCGCGCCGCCCGCGACCACGCTCCTGCCACGGGCATCTCCCCGTCGCAGCCCCGAACGGTATATCATGGGTGGTCGGTTGGCCACCGTCGAGAGAGTCGAGAAATGGTGGACCGGCGAAATTCGTTATATTCTTATAGTAGCTTAAACATGCTATTGTCGACAATCGGGCGCGCTCCTCGGGGGTCGTGCCACGAGATCACGAGGGTGAAACCATGACGAAGATCATCGGAATCGATCTGGGTACCAGCAACTCCGCCGCTGCCGTCCTCGAGGGCGGACGACCGGTCATCGTCCCGAGCGCCGAGGGCACGACCGTCGGTGGAGGGAAAGCGTTCCCCTCGTACGTTGCGTTCACCAAGGACGGTCAGCGGCTCGTCGGGGAGCCAGCCCGTCGCCAGGCCGTCTCCAATCCGGAGGGCACCGTCACAGGATTCAAGCGCAAGATGGGCACGGATGCGAAGTACAAGCTCCACGGCAAGGAGTACAGCGCCCCGCAACTCTCGGCCTTCCTCCTCCAGAAGATCCGCCTCGATGCCGAGGCGTTCCTCGGCGAGAAGGTCGAGAAGGCGGTCATCACGGTCCCGGCCTACTTCAACGATAACCAGCGGCAGGCGACCAAGGACGCGGGCGCGATCGCTGGCCTCGAGGTCGTGCGGATCATCAACGAACCTACTGCAGCGTCGCTCGCCTACGGGCTCGACAAGGCAGGGAAGTCTCAGAAGATCCTCGTCTTCGACCTCGGGGGCGGGACCCTCGACGTCACGATCATGGAGTTCGGCGAGGGGGTCTTCGAGGTCCTTTCGACGAGCGGCGACACGCAGCTCGGCGGCACCGACATGGACAGCGCGCTCACCGAGTTCATCGCGAAGGAGTTCCAGAAGGAGAGCGGGATTGACATTCGCAAGGACAAGATGGCGATGCAACGCGTGCGGGACGCGGCCGAGAAGGCGAAGATCGAGCTCTCGAGCACCCTCGAGACCCAGATCAATCTCCCGTTCCTCACCGCGACCCAGGAGGGCCCGAAGCACCTCGCCCTGCCGCTCACCCGAGCTCAGCTCGAGGCGCTGATCCGCCCCATCATCGACCGGTGCAAGGGTCCCCTCGACCAGGCGATCGCGGACGCGAAGCTCGCGAAGGACCAGATCGATCGGATCGTCCTCGTGGGCGGACCCACCAGGATGCCGATCGTCCAGAAGTTCCTCGAGCAGTCCGTCGGCCGCCCCATCGAGCACGGCGTGGACCCGATGGAGTGCGTCGCCATGGGCGCCGCGAGCCAGGCCGGCGTGCTCGCCGGCGAGGTCAAGGACGTCCTCCTGCTCGATGTGACGCCGCTCTCTCTCGGGGTCGAGACCCTCGGCGGCGTGTT
>JAKIWU010000124.1 GCA_022749905.1 Thermoplasmata archaeon | reverse complement strand
GCAGGAGCTGCTGCGCGAGGCGAGCGCCCGCAACTTCGCTCGGCTGGTCTTCGCATGGACTCGCCGCGAGCATACCATCCTGCGGAAGTTGAGCTCGGCAGGGGTCCGGTGCCCGGTGCCGTACGGATTCCTGCGGAACGTGCTCGTCATGGATTTCATCGGCACCGACGGGCTCCCGGCGCCACCGTTGCAGGAGTCCGTCGTACCGGATCCAGCCGGCCTTTACGAAGATCTTCTCACCCAGATGCGGAACATGGTCGAGGGAGCGAAGATCGTGCACGGGGATCTCTCGCCGTACAACATCCTCCTGCACGAGGGCCGCGCGGTCATCATCGACGTCGCCCAAGCGGTGTCGGCCGACCACCCCGAGGCCCGGCGGCTCCTGGAGCGCGATCTGAAGAACTTCGCCCGGTACTTTCGCCACATCGGCCTGCGGACCACCTGGCAGGAGATGTTCGCTGCGTCGGCGGGAGATCAGGTCGGACCGAAGGGAGGCGGCTGATGGCGGTTCTCTACGTTCGGATCCCCGACGACCGCATGGGGGCGGCGATCGGACCCGGAGGGAGGACGAAGCACGAGATCGAGGCGCGCACCGGGACGCAGATCGACATCGATGCCGAGGAGGGCGCGATCCGCGTTTCGATTCCCGACGAGCTCGACCCGGTCGCAGCCATGAAGGCCCGCGACATCCTTCTCGCCGTCGGTCGCGGATTCTCGCCCGAGCGAGCCCGCCGCTTGCTGCGCGACGATACCTACCTCGCTATTGTCGACATCAAGCGGGTCAGCCGGCAACGCTCGAAGGCGGGCCTCTGGCGGGTCCGCTCGCGCCTCATCGGAGCCGGGGGGCGGGCGCGCGAGCGGATCGAGGAACTCTCGGGCTGCTCGGTCAGTGTCTACGGTTCAACGGTGGCGCTGATCGGCCAGGAAAACCAGCTGGAGCGGGCGACGCGCGCGATCGAGCTTCTCCTCCGCGGGAGCGAGCACGCCACGGTCTTCCACATGCTCGCGCGTCAGCGCCTCGACGATGCCAGGGTCGCCGCCCTTGGATCCCCGGACGACGAGGCTCCGCCGGAGTAGCCTGTGGGGAAGATCGTCGCCCTCGATGGCGAGGCCCTGGCGTGGGCCCGGGATGCGTTCGCGGCGTA
The DNA here is from genome assembly GCA_022749905.1 of Thermoplasmata archaeon. Taxonomy (GTDB): domain Archaea; phylum Thermoplasmatota; class Thermoplasmata; order Lutacidiplasmatales; family UBA184; genus Lutacidiplasma. The sequence goes on along the minus strand of JAKIWU010000124.1, from coordinate 2,630 downwards.
CTACCGACGCGAGCCCGTCGATCCACCGGTCCGTCTCGCGCGTCGCGAGTTCGCCGCCTTCCCGTTCTCGCGCGAGACGATCATGCGTCGCCACGCCGTCCTACCGACGGTCGATGCGTTCCGCGGCTTCTTGCGCGACGTGGTCCCGCGGCACGTGTACTACTCCTCCGCGTACTACACGCACCCCGATCATCCGTCGATGGAGGGGAAGCAGTGGCTCGGCGCCGATCTCATCTTCGATCTCGACGCCGACCACCTCCGGCACGCGGAGGGCCTGGGGTATGTCGCGCAGCTCGCCCGCGTGAAGGAGCAGCTGAAGCGACTCTACGATGACTTCCTGCTCGGGGACTTCGCCGTGGATCCTCACGCCACCTCGATCGTGTTCTCCGGGGGGCGCGGCTACCACATCCACGTCCGCGACGAGAGGTTCCGAGGGCTCTCGAGCCCCGAGCGCCGCGAACTCGTCGACTACCTCCAGGGGGGGGACACCGACCCTGCGGAAGCGATCGTGGAAGAACGACACGCCGACGGTGGGGACGGGCGATCGAAGCGGTTTCGGAGGTTGAGCGCGCCGGACGCCCCGGGATGGAAGGGACGGACCACCCGCGGCCTCTTCGAGTTGCTGGGACGCTGGGACGCCGGGGGGGCGAGCATCGCGGCCGCCGACATGGTCCGCGCGGGGATGCCCGCGCGCGAGGCGGAGCGGCTCTCCACCCTGCTCGTCACCGACGGCGGCGGCCGAAAGATCCGGGAGAGCCGGTCGCTCGACGTTCTCCCGAAGAACGTCCCCACCGACCTCTTCCGGATCGTGCTCAAGAGCGCGGCGATCGAGGTCCAGGGTGAGACGGACGCTCCCGTGACGACCGACATCCACCGTCTGATCCGGCTTCCAGGTTCTCTCCATGGAGGGACAGGGTTCCGCGTGGTGCCGCTCGGGCGGGAAGCCCTCGATGCGTTCGATCCCTTCCGGGACGCAGTTCCGAGGACCGAGAGTACGGAGCCCGTCCGGGTCCTCCTGAACGAGTCGGTGGAGTATCCGTTCTCCCCGCTGGTCCGCGGCGCGGTGGGCGAGACCATCGAGGTCGCGCCCTCGGCGGGCCTCTTCCTGCTCCTTAGGGGGGAGGGGGTGCTTCTGCCTTCACCGGGATCATGAGGCGGCCGATCTTCTCGATCGTGCCTTCGATCGCGTCCCCCGGTTTCAACCGCCGGCTCTCCGCTCCAAACTCGAAGCCTGGGAGTCCACCGAGGCTCCCGAGGGAGATGAGATCCCCCGGCTCGAGCGTGATCCCCTTCGTCAGGTGCTCGATCACCTGGGGGATCCGGAACACGTAGTCGCTCGTGTCCCCGGCCTGCCGCGCAACGCCCCCGACCTTGAGCTCCATCTTGAGCGGGTACGGTTCGCCGACCTCCACCTTCGGCACGATCCAGGGGCCGACGGCCATCGACGCGTCGAACCCCTTGCCCATCACCCAGTCGGGGGGACCTCCCGCGGTGGGGTATTGGAGGTCGCGGTAGCCCATGTCGAAGGCGATCGTGTAGCCAGCGACATGCTCCATCGCCCGAGCCGCCGTCACGTGCTTCCCGCGCAGCCCGATCACCGCAGCGAGCTCGAGTTCGACGTCGGGGAAGGTTCCCGCGGCGTGGAGGACGAGCGGCTCGCCCGGGCCAACGAGGCTGTTGAAGAAGCGCGTGAAGGCGTACGGCCGGTCCGGGATCGGTCGCTTCATCTCGGCCGCGTGACTCTTCGAGTTCATCGAGAGGCAGAAGATCTTCGCGCCCGAGATCACCGGCGCGAGCAGGCGCACTCCCTCTTCGGGCTTGAACAGGAACCGGGCCCCCGTCGCGGCCCTCGGCGTCCAGCCCATCTTGCGGCGGCGGTCGACGTACTCGAGGATCTTGGTGGTGATCTCGACGGACTCCGCCCCTCCCTGGAAGAACGCCCGCATGTCGCGGAAGCGGCTCGGGTCCGCCCCCTTCACGGGATTTACCCCGTAGTAATCCCGGCAAGCGGTGTCCAGATCGAAGTACTCGTTCTGGTCGGTGACCATCCCGAAATGGAACTGCTCGGCGAGGAGGAAGTGAACGAGCTTCACGATCGGGGAATCCCGGCGTGGGGAGGCGGTCTACGCATTAACTTTCCGGGGCGCCTCGGCAGGCATCGGTCGATAGTCGAGGAGACTTCCGCTGCCCAGCCGCTCCACGCCGGCGAGGCGGAGCCGCACGACGCCGTGTTCGCTGGCTACCTCTGTGCCCATCGCGAGGCTCGGTGCGGTCGCGCCGCCGATGATGATCGGGGCGACGTACACGGTGAATCGGTCGAACGGGCTCGTGCGGAGGAGCGAGGCGAGCACGGTTCCGCCTCCCTCCACGAGGACCCTCCGCAGCCCGAGGCGGTGGAGTCCCTCCCAGAGGCGCGGCCACTCCACCTGCTCTCGGCCGGACGGAAGGACGCGCACCCCGGCGGGGAACGCCCGACGACAGTGTTCGGAGACGGCGATGATCGTGGGGATCGAACCGTCGAGGACGCGCGCGGACGGAGGGGTTCGGCCGTGCGAGTCGAGCACGATCCGTGTCGGGATCCGACGGGGAGGCGACGGGAGAAGCTCCGCGTGAACGCGCAACGAGGGGTC
>JAKIWU010000123.1 GCA_022749905.1 Thermoplasmata archaeon | reverse complement strand
CAACCCTTCGCGGAGGCCGAGAGCGGCGCAGCGAACTCCGAGTTCGCGGAAGTAGTGGGGCGACGCGATGCCGAGCTCCTCGGGACGGCGATTCCTCCGCGCCCGAGTCGTCTTGACCAACATCGGGGCTCCTCGGAAGACGAGCGCCGCCTCAGAGGGCTCGCCCGACGCGGGATAGCGTCGTTCGAGCTCGCCCGTGGGTCCCTCTTCGAGGAGACTCGAGACCGTCGACCAGAGGTCGCCACGGGGCAGGGGCTCGGGAGGGGCGAACGTCTCGGCTTCCGTCCGGTCGTAGTACGCCTGTCGAGGGTAGGTGAGTTCCCGGTAGAACGAAACGCCCGCATCCCGCGTCGGACTCCGCTTGCGAAGAAGCTCGAGGAGCCGCGGCGCCTCCTCCGGGTGTTCCGTGACGGAGGCTACCTCGTCGAGGAGGGCTCGGTCGATCGGCGCCTCGGCGCCGGTACAGTCGCAGGCCCCGGCGTCGCCGTACTCACACCCCTTTCCGAACCAGCGGCAGCGAGGAAGGGCGTTCGGGGAGACCCGGGCCCAGGCGTCGCGGACTTGCTCCGCCCGTCGGTTCATCCCTTCGAACACGCGGTCGGTGCGCGGGACTTCGATCTCGAGGACGGAGACGCTCGAAGGGGGATCCTCGGCCGTGCCGACGATGACGAGGCGGCCGCGAGTTCGGCCGACCAGGGCGCAATACATCGCGAGCTGCTCGATGTAGGAGGGACGTTCTTCGACCACCCGCCCAGGAGGGGGGGGACGTGCGGTCGTCTTCAGCTCAGTCGGGTCCGCCTCCAAAAGGTCGATGGAACCAACGATTCCCGCCCGTCGAACTCGAACCTCTCGGTGCTCCGCCGGCGCGAGTTCGCCCAGCACGAACGCGTGCATTCTCCGCCCGGCTGCGGCGCTCCCCTCGCGGTTCTTGGGGAGGGGGGCCCGGAGCAGCTTCGACCAGTAGGCTTGTCGCGGGTCGATGAGATCCGTCACCCACACGGTCGGCGCAAGGGCGGAAGCGGCAGCACGGGTCACGAGGTCCGCCTCGATGTCCTCTGCGGGTGAGACGTGAAAGGCGGGGGAAGGGCCGAAGCCGGGCTCGGAAGCGGGCACCGTGGTCCGCAGGCGGGGGCCCCTATAGGGCGGTCGGCGGCAGGACCGAAAGCAGGTTAGCCTGCGCCTCGGTCGAGTGCCCGATGGGGCAGGAGAGCCGGCACCCTCTCGTTGTGGGAAGCGGGATCGCGGGACTCTTCGTCGCGCTCCGGTCGCGCGAGGCCGGGCTTCGCCCGGTCCTGATCACGAAGTCTCGCTTGGAGGAGTCGAACACACGATACGCGCAAGGAGGCCTCGCCGCGGCGGTCGGCGATGATGATTCGGTCGACCTGCATCGGACCGACACGCTGGCAGCCGGCGACGGCCTCGTCAACTCCTCGGCGGCGCGCGTCCTCGCGACCGAGACGCCGCGTCGCGTCGCCGATCTGGTTCGGTACGGCGTCCCCTTCGATACGGTCGAAGGAAGGATCGCGCTTGGCCGGGAAGGGGCCCACTCCCGCGCGCGGATCCTCCACGCCGGTGGGGACGCAACGGGGCTCCAGATCGAAGAGACCCTCCGTCGGCGCGCCCTCGCCGAAGGGATCGAGGTGCGGGAGCGGACGGTCCTGCGCCGGCTCATCGCGCGCGGAGGTCACAGCCTCGTGGCGATCCTCTCCGACGACCGGGGCCGTTCTCTCGAGGAGGTCGGCGACCGACCCGTGGTGCTCGCGAGCGGGGGCGCGGGGAGCCTCTACCGGCTGAGCTCGAACCCCGCCGTGGCCACCGGGGAGGGGGTCGCGATCGCGTTCCGCGCCGGCGCGCTGGTGACCGACATCGAATTCATCCAGTTCCATCCGACCGCATTCGCCCGCGAAGGGGCACCCCACTACCTGATCACCGAGGCTCTCCGGGGGGAGGGAGCGGTCCTGCGGAACGACGCGGGAGAGCGGTTCCTCGCCCGGTACCCGCACGCGAGCGAGCTCGCCCCTCGGGACATTGTGACCCGCGCGATCCAGGCCGAGCTTGAGCGGACGAGTGCGCCGTCGGTCTTCCTCGATGCGACCGCCATCCCTCGGGACCGGCTTCTTGCACGGTTCCCCACGATCTGCCGATTCCTCACGGCGTACGGGCTCGACCTCTCGCGCGATCTCATTCCGGTCGCTCCCGCGGCCCACTACATGATCGGTGGGGTCGCTACCGATCTCGAAGGCCGCACCAGCCTCGCCGGACTCCTGGCGTGCGGAGAGGTCGCCTCGACCGGCGTCCACGGGGCGAACCGGCTCGCGAGCAACTCCCTCTCCGAAGGGCTGGTGTTCGGGGAGCGGGTCGTTCGCCAGCTCCTCCATGGAACTCCCGGCGGGCCCGCCGCGCCCGGCGCGATGGTTCGCCTGTCCGCGATCGCGGGCCGCGGGGCCGACGAAGGCGGAGCCGTCTTGGACGAGGTACGGCGGGTCCTTTGGGATTCGGTTGGAATCGTGAGAACCGGCACAGGCCTCCGGGACGCTGAGCGTACCCTCCGTTCCCTCCTCGAGCGGTGCGAGCCGTCAGGCGACGAGGCCCCAGGAGTGGCAGCCAATGCCGCGATGACGGCACGTCTCATCGCTCGCGCCGCGCTCACTCGCGAGGAGAGTCGGGGAGCGCACTATCGGAAGGACTTCCCGCGTCCCAGGGCCGAATGGCGGAAGGTCCTCGGGCTGATGGTGCGCGCGGGATAGCCGCGGTCCTGGTGCAACGCCGATCCGTGGGCATAGCGAGCCCGCTTCGCACCACCCCGGCCTTGGGGAGCTTCGCGGGGGTCGACTTCGCCCCCGATCCTGACCCGTCCTTCGGCTCCCCGTGGATCATCCGGACATGCTTATTCGACGCGGCCGTTCCCCCGACCATGGACTTCGGGCTCACGGACGAAGAACGGAGCCTGCAGGATGCGGCCCGGAAGTTCGTGCGCGAATCGGTCGCCCCGGTCGCTGCGCGCATGGACCGGGAGGATTGGTTCCCGAAGGAGGTCTTCCGAAAGCTGGGGGAGAAAGGCTTCCTCGGGATCACGATCCCCGACACGTACGGTGGCCTCGGGCTCTCCTACCTTGCCCAGTCGATCGTGCTCGAGGAGATCGCGCGAGCGTCGCCCGCGCTCGCGCTCTCGGTCGGTGCCCACTCGAACCTCTGCGCGGACAATCTTGCACGAAACGGCACCCCGGAACAACGCGCGGAGTTCCTGCCCGCCCTCGTCTCCGGTGAGAAGATCGGAGCGCTCGCCCTCACCGAGCCCGGTTCCGGTTCCGATGCCCTCTCGCTGCGGACCACCGCCCAATCGGCCGACGGAGGGTTCGTCCTCAACGGATCGAAACAGTTCATCACCAACGGACCGATCGCGGATCTGCTCCTCGTCTACGCGAAGTCCGCCCCGGACCGGGGACCCCAGGGAATCAGCGCGTTCGTGGTTCCTTCCTCGAGCCCCGGATTCTCGGTCTCCCGGGCGCTCGACAAGATGGGAATGCGGGGCTCCCCGACCGGCGAGCTCGTGTTCCAGAACGTGGCGGTCCGAGATCGCCAGCTCCTCGGCCGGGTGAACGAGGGCGTCCGGATCCTCATGGAAGGTCTGAACGTCGAGCGCGCGGTGCTCGCCGCGATCCCGGTGGGCATCATCGCCGAGTGCCTCGAACTCTCGATCCGGTACGCGCGGGAGCGCGAACAGTTCGGTCAGAAGATCGGTCGGTTCCAGCTCATTCAGGCGAAGATCGCGGACATGTACTCCGCCCTCGAAACCTCGCGGCTGCTCGCCTATT
>JAKIWU010000122.1 GCA_022749905.1 Thermoplasmata archaeon | reverse complement strand
TCTTCCCCCCCGACTTTTTGACCTTCATCGACGAATCCCATGTTTCTCTCCCCCAGCTCCAAGGGATGTACAAGGGGGACCGGAGCCGCAAGGACAACCTGGTCGAGTTCGGCTGGCGACTGCCCTCGTGCCGGGACAACCGTCCCCTCAAGTTCACGGAATTCCTGAGCCACGTCGGGCAGATCGTCTTCGTCTCGGCGACGCCCGGCCCGTTCGAGCTCAAGCACTCCACGGGCACCGTCGAGCAGATCATCCGCCCCACCGGGCTCGTCGACCCCATCATCGACGTCCGCCCGCTCAAGGGGCACATCGCGGACCTCATCGGGGAGCTTCGGGGTCAGGTCGAGCACGGCGAACGATCCCTCGTCACCACACTGACCAAGGCGACGGCCGAAGAGCTGTCGTCGTATCTCGCGAACCTGAACTTCAAGGTCCGGTACCTTCACTCCGATGTCGAGACGCTGAAGCGGATCGAGATCCTCCGGGACCTTCGGGTCGGACGCTTCGACATTCTGGTCGGCATCAACCTGCTGCGGGAGGGACTCGATCTGCCCGAGGTGAGCCTCGTGGCGATCCTCGACGCCGACAAGGAGGGATACCTGCGGAGCGACACCTCCCTCATACAGACCGCCGGCCGCGCAAGTCGGAATGTGTCGGGACGCGTGGTGTTGTATGCCGACCGGATGACCGGCTCGATGGCGCGGGCCATCGCCGAGACGACCCGCCGCCGGGAGCTCCAGGTCGCCTACAACCTCGAGCATGGCATCGTGCCGGAGACGATCGTCAAGGAGGTCCGCTCGCTGCTCGCCGCCTCGGAGGGCGCCGACTCGGGGGAGCTCTCGACCTCCGGCCTGGGCAAACGATGGAAGGAGCGCCTTCCCGTCTTGATGGCGAACCTCGAGGAGGAGATGCGTCTCGCGGCGGAACGTCTCGATTTCGAGGAAGCGGCCCGCATCCGCGACCGCATCCGGGACATCGAACGGAAAGCAGGCCTCTCTCGTGCGATGCGACCGTCCGCGCGTGCGTCGGCGTAGTTCCGGTGCCGTTCTCCAATCAGCTCGCGGGAGGGATCGGAGTCGCGGGGGCGGGGAGCGACCCGGGCCGCCGCCGCCCCCGCGTATAGAATCCCTCGATCGCCACGAGCGAAACGGCCGTCGCCCCGATGGAGACGCCGAACAGGCCCGCGGGTCCCGCGAGGCTGAAAGCGGCGCTGCCCATGAGGGGACCCAGGCTCCACAGCGTGGAGTTGATCAGGGAAAAGAACCCGAGGTACTCGGCCCGGCGACCGGACGGAGCCAGCCGGGCCACCCACGAGAGCATGGCGGGTCCCAGGAAGGCGAAGCCGAGGTTCCGGAACCCTTGGGCAGGAAGCAGCTGGACCCAGTCGGAGGCCACCAAGAAGGCCACGATACCGACGATGGAGAGGACGGTGCCCCAGAGGAGCCCCTTGATCTCGCCGATATCGTCGACGAGTCGGCCGATCGGGACCGACGTGAGGGCCATGGTGGCCAGGCCCGCGATGGCGACGAGGGATACCTCGAAGAGATTCGCGCCGAGAACGAGGGCGTACACTCCGTAAAAGGCCCCGATCGCCCCCGCCCCGAGCGACCGGATCGATACCGTCGTCGAGAAGAAGAGGAGCTCCTTCATCTCGCGCCACGGGCGGCGAGCGGGGGTGCCCACGGCCCGGTCATCGGGTACCCGAATGAGCAGGATGCCGAGGGTTCCCGCCTGGACCAGGGCCACGAAATAGAACAGGTACGGGAACCCCAGGTAGAGGACGAGAAGTCCGACGACCACGAATCCAGCGATGCTGCCCGCCGAGCTGGCGGCGTTGAGGAGCCCGTAGGCGCCTCCTCGTTGTCGGTCGCGCGTCACGTCGGCGACGAAGGCGCTCAGGGCGGGGCCGCCCATCGAGAGGATCGTCGTCCCCGCGATGAACGCGAACCCGGCCGCGAGGTAGCCCGGGACGAACGGGATGGACAGGTAGAGCGGGAGCGCCCCGAGCTCGGCCCCGACGAGGAACGGACGTCGGCGGCCGACCCGGTCCGACCAACGACCGGCGAAGGGCGCGACCAAGCTACCGGCGACGTACGCGACCGAAGTGAAGATGAGCGTGATCGGGACCGCGGCGTGGTCGATCTTCACCAGAAAGACTGGAAAGAAGACGAGAAAGACACCGGACCGGTTGCTCGCGAGCAGTGAGTAGAGCGAGAGTCCGAGAAGGGTTCGGTCGACCATGGCCGCGGGGGGGCGCGTCCGTATTTAGGGCGCGCGCCGGCCCGCGTCGCCGGCGCGGTCCTTTTGAGCCCGGTGTGGTCCGGCCGTCGTGACCCCATCGGTCGCGGCTCCTGATCGCTCGTCCGGCCTCTCGCTCCTGCGTCGCAGTGGGGCTGTGACTGAGTTGCTGTTCCTCCACGAGTGTGCCACTCGGGAGGTGGCTCAGCTGCGACCCGTCGCCCAGAGACTCGGCCTGACGGTCCAGGCCGCCTCCCACATCTTCCGGCAGCTCCGGCGGCGGGGGTTGGCCGAGGTCCGGAACGACCTCTACCGACCGACGGTGTCGGGAATCGCCTGGCTCCACGCGGCGTTCGGTTCTGTGCGCGAGGACCTGGACGAACGTCTTCAGCGCTTGCGCGTCATTCGGTCGACTCGGGCGGTCGCCCGGGGCCGAATCCCGGCCGACGCCGCCGTTGTCTTGGAGCTCCGACGAGGTGTGCTCGTGGCGCGCGTCGGTTCTCGAGGGTCCTCGCGCGGTCGGGCTCGCCGGGCGGCGAAAGACGGCGAGCTCGTCGAGGTGACCGACCTTGAGGGAATCGTCCCGCTCCTTCCGGCGGAGATCCGCATCGTCACCTTGCCAGATTCCGGAGCGCTCGAGAAGTCGATCCCCGCCCAGCTCCGTCGCCTGCTCCGGGGAGGTTCCGAGGGGCTGTTGGCCGCCTCCGGCATCGAAGCTTTCCATTGGCTGCAGCGAGCATCCTCTCGGCCGGTCCTCCGCTATGCGGTCGCGGCCTCGGCCATCGAGGCCTCCAACGTCGGCGTGCCCACCACCCTCGTGGTGCTCGAGAGCGACCTGCCCTGGCTGCTCGCCCAATTCGATCAACCGCAGCCCGCGCCGATCACAGTACGTCGTCTACGAGGTTAGGGCCGGGCGGGGACCGGGCGCGGTACCGCTGCTCGTTCCCGCCGCCGACCGTGAGGGCTCCAGCTCGCGGAGCAGCTCGTCGGGCCCCGCCACCAACCGAGCACCCGCCGCCACGAGTCGATCGCGGAGGGCCGCCGCCGTGCCGCCGGTGAAATCGCGATTCGCCCAGCTCGATCCTCCGAGCAGGTAGATCGGCGTGCGACCAGCGAACGGGATCAGGTCCTCCAGATTCGCGAGATTCCCCGGACCGACGGGGAACGGCGCGACGACGATCCGGTCGGCCTCCGACAGGAGCCGCCGATGCTGGGTTCGGCTCTCCTCGCTCAAGTGCGCGAACGGGACCTCGGTGGCGACGGGAATGCCGAACTCCTCGGCGGTGGTCTCGTCCGTATCGAAGAGAGCAACGATGCCCGTAGTGACGGAGTATCCCCTCTCCCATAACCGACGCAGGATGGGGGATGCAGATCCCCCACCACCGACGACGTGAACGCGGAGGTGGGGAGCGCTCGAGGGCAACTTCGGAGCCTCCGGCGGCAACCGAGGGATCAGGTAAGGCACTCCACTGCGGGGATCCTCGCGCAGGTCGGCCACAATGCCCCAGACCTCCTGCAGCAGGGGAGGCGAGAGCACGGCGGAGGCCGGGCCTTCAGCGACCAGCCGTCCATGATGCAACACCGCCACCCGGTCGGCGAATCGAGCGGCGAGGTTGAGGTCGTGCAGCGCGGCGACTGCTGCGCAGCCCTCTC
>JAKIWU010000121.1 GCA_022749905.1 Thermoplasmata archaeon | reverse complement strand
ATCGCGTCGAGGAGGCTCCCACGCCGGATGCGGGGTCGGGAGAGGGGCAAGCGGAGGCGGATCCTCCGCCCACCCCGCGCGACGAAGGAAGCCCCGAGGGCTAGCCCGACCCTGTTCGGCCCAGGACGATCTCATGCGATCGAAGCGTCCCGATCTGCCGACCGTCGCCGACCTCACGCGGCTCTACATCACCGACCACGCCAGCCTGCGTGCGGGGCTCGAGGAGGACCTGATCAACTTCGCCGCGCTCGCCCGGAAGATCCAGGTCGACACCGGAGCCCGCAATGAGGAGGCGGTCACGATCGCCTGCCGACGGTACCAGCGGGGCCTCGAGCGGGAGGCGCACGGTCTCGACCCGGTTCGGGGGATCGTCGGAGGGAGCCGGCTCGAAGTGCATTCGCGGGCGGCCATCGTGCGGATCCGCGACGACCTCGACACGCTCGACCGCCTCCTGGCCGTGGGCCGGAGCACCCTCGCCACCCCGGCCTGGCGGAGACTCTTCCAGCTCTTCCTGGGAACCGCGGGCATCACGATCCTCTGCGACGAAGGTCTCCTCGCGGGGATCCTCCCCGAGATCCCGGAACGGCTCCGCCTGAGGGTCGAGCGCGGGCTTGGCACCCTTGCGTTCCGTAGCCGGCCCGAGGCATCGGAGGTCCCCGGCGTGGTCGCTCACATCGCGGACGCCTTGTACCGCTCCGGGATCAACTGCCTCGAGACGATCAGCGCGCACACGGACTCGATCTTCGTCTTCCGAGACGTCGACCTGTTGCGCGCCTACCAGGTGCTCGCCGAGCTCGTCCCGCCCGGTCAAGCCGAGCCCGGGCCCGTCGTCGGGAGAGTCGCCTAGCGAACAGCGCTCTGGCGAATCGACCCCACGGGGACATTACGCTCAAGCGCGCGCGAACCGGTAGGACCTTTGATTCGGTCCCCGACCCTAGATGGCGAGCGCAGTGGTACTCGGCGCCGGTGGGTACCTCGGCGGCGAGCTTCTCCGCTTGCTCGCGCACCATCCGTCCCTGAACGTTACGGCCGCGGTCTCGAAGAGCCAGGCCGGTCGACCGGTGTCCGAGGTCCACCCGAACCTTGCGGGCGATTCCGAGCTCGTTCTCGCACCCGATGCCTCGCGTATCGACGCCGACATCGCATTCCTCGCCCAGCCGCCCGGAGAGGCGATGACCGAGGTTCCGTCGCTCCTCGAGCGCGGCATCCGCGCCGTGGACCTCGGCCCGGACTACCGTCTTCCGGATCCCGCCGAGTACGAGCGGGTCTACAAGCGACCCCACACGGACTCGGCGCACCTCGCCGAAGCCGTCTACGGACTCCCCGAGCTCTTCGGCGAGAGCGTGAAGGCCGCCCGCCTTGTCGCGAATCCGGGCTGCTACCCCACCGCCGCGCTCCTCGCGATCGCGCCTCTCGTCGAACGCGGCCAGGTGAACGGCCGCATCGTCATCGACGCCAAGAGCGGCACCTCGGGGGCGGGCCACGAACCGACCGCCTCCTCTCACCACCCTGAGGCCGCGCTCACCGTCTGGCCGTACGGTGCGCCCGAGCACCGCCATCTCCCCGAGATGCGTGCGGTCCTCGATCGCCTCCAGAGGGGGACCCCGGCCCTCACGTTCGTCCCGCACGTGGTGCCGGTCGTCCGTGGCATCCTCTGTTCGATCTATCCGACACCGCTCCCAGGCTCCGACCCGGAGCTGTGGATGGGGATCTACCGGGATCGCTACCAAGGTTCCCCTTTCGTGCGCGTCGGCGGAGTTCCCAAGCTCCCCTGGGCGCAAGGGACGAATCGCTGCTACCTCTCGGTCCAAGCGTCGGGGGGCGGGCCGGTCGTGTTCAGCGCGCTCGACAACCTCGGGAAGGGCGGCGCAGCCCAGGCCGTCCAGAACGCGAATCTCATGATGGGCCTGCCCGAGACGGAGGGACTCGGCCACGCCGGGTTCGGCGTATGACGGCCCCCGTCACGATCCCGGGGGGGATCACGGCGCCCCGAGGCTGGCTCGCCGGCGGGATCGCCGCCGGGATCAAGCGGAGCGGGCGTCCCGATCTCGCCATGGTGATCTCCGATCGCGAAGCCACCGCCGCAGGCGTCTTCACCACGAACCGGGTCCGCGCCGCTCCCGTGATCCTCGGGTCCGAAGCCGTTCGCACGCGCCCGGACCACATGCGCGGGATCCTGGTGATCGCGGGGACCGCGAACGCCATGACGGGAGCCGAGGGAATCGCGGACAATCGAGCCGTACTCGCGGCCGCGGAGTCGGAATTCGGACTTCCCCCCGGCTCGCTCCTCCCCGCCTGCACCGGCGTGATCGGCCCGCGCATCCCGGTCGACCGGGTGATCCGGGCTCTCCCGTCGCTCCGGAGCGCGATCGCGATCGGCCCCGAGGGGGGGGAACCTGCTGCGCACGCGATCATGACGACGGACACGCGCACCAAACAAGCCGCCTGCCGTGTCCGGCTCCGGGACGGCACGGTCGCGCGGATCGGTGGGATGGCGAAAGGGAGCGGGATGATCGCTCCGCACCTCGGGCCCCCTCACGCGACGGCGCTCGCGTTCGTCACCACGGACGCGCAGGCCTCGCCCGCAGGGCTGGCCCGAGTTCTCGAAAAGGCGGCCGAGGACACCTTCAACATGGTTACCATCGACGGGGACACGAGCACCAACGACACGATCTACCTCCTCGCCAACGGAGCCGCAGGGGGCACGCCCGCGGACGATGATCCGGCCTTCGCAGCCGGCGTCACCGCCATCCTCGAGTCGCTCGCCCGCCAGGTGGCGCGCGACGGAGAGGGCGCCACCAAGCTCCTTACGGTCCACGTGGAGGGCGCGAAGAGCGTCGCCGACGCGAGGGCCGCGGCCCGGGCCGTTGCCGGCTCGACGCTCGTCAAGGCGGCCGTCTTCGGGGCGGATCCGAACGTGGGCCGCATCGCCTGCGCCCTCGGGTACTCCGGTGCACGCCTCGACGCCGACCGGATCGACGTCGCGCTCCGACGCCCGCGCGGCTCCGTCCCCCTGATCGTGCACGGACGACCGGCCCGCACGGTCGAGGACGGCGGCGCGATCCGCGTGCGCGACCTCCTGCGCCAGCTCGACGAAGTTCCGCTCGACATCCATCTCCACGAAGGGCGGGCCACCGCGACGGCGTGGGGCTGCGACCTTTCCTACGCCTACGTGCAGATCAACGCAGCGTACCGAACATGATCGCGACGGCGCGCCCCCTCGTCATCAAAGCCGGCGGGAAGGAGATCGTCCCGGACGGTCCCCTTCCCGAGTTCGTCCGGCGCGTGGCAGCCTTGGTCCGGACCGGTCGGCCCATCGTGATCGTGCACGGCGGCGGCGACGAGGTGACCGAACGCGCCGGCGCGCTCGGGCTCCCCACGGAGAAGCGCGCGGGGCAGAGGATCACCTCCGCCCCGATGCTCGAGATCGTTCTCGAGGTGCTCGGAGGCCGGGTGAATGCACGCCTCGTCGGGGCCCTCGGCGTCGCTGGGGTGGCGGCTGTCGGGGTGAGCGGTCTCTCGGACCGGCTCTTGCTGGTGCGACCCGCCGGCTCCCCCCCCGGGTCTCTCGGCTTTGTCGGAGAACCGGTCCGCGTTCGGCCCTCGGTGCTCTCCTCGCTCCTCGGGCGCGGCTTCGTTCCGGTGGTCGCGCCGCTCGGTGCGGACGCCTCGGGGCAGGCCTACAACGTCAACGCCGACCTGGCAGCGGGAGCGATCGCCCGCGCCCTTCGCGCCGACCTTTTCCTCGTTACCGACGTCCCCGGCGTGCTCGCGGCCGATGGACACATTCTGCGGACCCTCACGGTCGCTCGCGCGCGCGAGCTCGTCGCCGAAGGCGTCGCACGCGACGGCATGGTACCGAAGCTCGAGGCGGCGGAGCGCGCGTTGACGCCGGGAAGCGCTAGTTGGATCGGCGACCTCCCCGCGCTTGGGGGGGATCCGCCGACCGGCGGCACGCGGATCCTTCCGGGAGCCCGACCTCCCGCTCCCGCCGCGCTCGGCCGTCTCGCGAGGACGAGGGGCACCTAGATGGCGGTCGTTCCTACGCGCCGCCATGTCGTCCTCGCCTACTCCGGTGGTCT
>JAKIWU010000120.1 GCA_022749905.1 Thermoplasmata archaeon | reverse complement strand
TGGATCGCCTGGAAGACCGGTCCCGGATAGATCCCGAGCGCCACGATCGCCACCGTAGCGAGGAGGATCGACGCGGACCGCCCGAGCCCGATCGACGCGGGAAGGGTCCCGACCGGCGGCGCCGGTTCGGGCGCCGGTGCTCCCTCGAGGTACATCACCTTCAGCACGCGCGCGTAGTAGAACACCGAGAGCGCGCTGTTGAGGAGACCCGCGACGGCAAGCCAGACGAACGCACCGCGCGCGGCCACGGCCGACGAGAAGAGGATGACCTTCGAAACGAAGCCGATCGTGAGAGGGATGCCCGCGAGCGACAGAAGCATGAGCGCGAAGGCGACGGAGACGTACGGCCGCCGGTGCCCGAGACCCCGCCAGTCGTCGATGAGAGGACCGATCCCGAGGCTCGCTACCCCGGCGACGACGAGGAAGGCCCCGGTCTTCATGAAGACGTGCGCGAACACCTGGAAGGTCGCGCCCGCGATCGCCGGCGCGGTCCCGACAGCGACGCCGATGAGCATGTAGCCGGCCTGGGAGATCGACGAGTAGGCGAGCATGCGCTTCATCTCCTTCTGGAGGAGGGCGAGGAGGTTCCCGACGGTCATCGTGAGGACCGCGAGGACGCCGAGCGCGAGCTCGAGGGTCGGCGCGAAGGCGTACGCCCCGGGCGTCGGCGGAACCAGGCGGCCGGGGCCGAACGCGAGCACCGGCCCGAGGAAGACGAGGAAGAAGGCGAACACGCCCATCTTCTTCGAGCCGCCGGCGAGGAACGCCGAGACGTCGGTCGGGGCGCCGTCGTAGACGTCGACCGCCCAGGCGTGGAACGGAACGGCCGTCACTTTGAACCCGAGTCCCGCGATGAGCAGGCCGAACCCGAGGAGGGCGAGCGTCGGATAGCCGGAGGGTCCCCCGACCTGGGCGAGCGCCCGCAGGTCCGTGGTCCCGAACGCACCGAAGAGGAGGGAGGCTCCGAAGAAGGAGAGCGCGGTCGAGAGCGCCCCGATGATGTAGAACTTCATCGCGGCCTCGAGCCCGCGCGCGTCGCGTCGGGTGTACCCGACCATGAGGTAGGTGGCGACGCTCGTCACCTCGACCGCGAGAAGGAGGAAGATGAGGTCGGCTGCGATCGCGACGAGGAGCATCCCGAGCGTGGCGAGAAGGAGGAGGCCGAAGAACACGGCCGCACCCCGCTCGTCCGAGGGGCGGGAGAGGGAAGCGAGGGAGACGAACAGCGCCGAAAGGAGGAAGATCGCCTGAAACACGAGCCCGAGCGCGGTCACCTGGAAGAGCCCGGAGGCAGGCGCGTGCACGACGCTCCCCGGGATCGTCGCGAGGCGTACGAGGGGCCCAAAGCCGAGGTCGCCGAGGACCGAGAGGAGCCCGAGGGTCAGGGCCGCGAGGGCCACCACGCCGAACGCCTCGAGGCGTCGGACGCCGCCGACGTCCATGCCGAAGATGAGGAGGGCGCCCCCGAGGAGGAGCCCTTCGACAAGGAACGCGCTCGGGTCCATCGCGTGCCTACGGCCACCCGGCCGCGATGGGGGAGTTCACGATCACCTGGACGAGGAGCCCCGGGAGGACGCCGTAGAGGATCGCGAGGGCGGCCAGGATCGCCATCCCGGCCATCTCGAACCGTGGCAGATCGACCGCCGTGTCGGGGATCCCACGCTCGGGCCCGAACAGCATGCGCTGCATCATCCAGATGTAAAAGGCGGCGGTCACGACGAGAAAGATGAGGGGAATGAGGACCCAGTAGCCGATCCGGATCCAGGTGGCGAGAAGCGCGGCGAACTCCGCAGGGAAGCTGATGAGCGCCGGGAGCCCGAGGGACGCGAGCGCGCCCAGCATCACCATGGTGGCGAGCGCGGGCGTGCGCGGCGTGATCCCGCCGACCGAAGCGATGTCCCGGCTCCCGAAGGCGTGATGGACGCTCCCCGAGACCATGAAGAGGAGACCGCTCACGATCCCGTGGGCGAACATCAGCAGCACCGCGGCCGTGATGCCGAGCGAGGAACCGACAGCGATCGCGAGGAGCACGATCCCCATGTGGTTGATGGACGAGTACGCCACGAGCCGCTTCAGGTCCCGTTGCGCGAGCGCAACGAGCGCGCCCCAGACGATCGAGACGAGGGCCGCCGCGTAGAGGATCGGCTGGAGATGCGTGAGGCCGACGGGAAGGAGCTCGAGCGCCCAGCGGATCATCCCGTACCCTCCGAGCTTCAGGAGGAGCCCCGCGAGCAGGACCGAGCCTCCCGTCGGAGCTTCGACGTGCGCATCCGGGAGCCAGGTGTGGAACGGTACGATCGGGAATTTCACCCCGAAGCCGAAGAAGAGGCCGGCGAACAGGAACACCTGCGTGACGGCGGCGAGCGAGCGCGCCGGACCGTAGAGCCGTACGAAGTCGAGCGAGGTCGAGCCCGAGTAGAAGACGAGCCCGAGAAGGGCGACGAGCATGACGATGGAGGCGACGTGCGTGTAGACGAAGAACTTCAAGGCGGCGTAGCGGCGCCTCGGTCCTCCCCAGTAGCCGATGAGGAAGAACATCGGGATCAGCACGGCCTCCCAGAAGAGGAAGAACAGGAGAATGTCGAGCGCGACGAACACCCCGAAGCATCCGAGGCAGGTGAGGAGCACGAGCCCGAACCAGGGTCCGGGTTGCTTCGCCTCCTCCCAGGTGTAGAGGACGGTCGCGAGCTGGAGGAAGGCGGTCAGGAGGATGAGGACGAGGGAGATCCCGTCGATCCCGACCGCGTAGTTGATCTGAAGCCAGGGAACGGAGATCCACGTGTAGGTCTCGGCGTCGGAGAACTTCGGCACGCCGGCCGGGGAGAGTCCGGGCCACGACGTGAACGCCTGGAGCAGGAGGAGGACCTCGCCGAGGAAGGCGAGCGAGGTCGCGAGCGCAACGAAGCGGGCGTAGCGACCGGAGCCAAACGTGGCGAGCGTGCCGATCAGGAGCGTGGCAAGGGTGAGCGAGAGGATGGGAAGCATCTAGCCGGCTCCGAAGAAGGCGAAGAGACGGGGCGCCACGTACAGGAGGAGGAGCAGGACGGCCACGAGGCCGCCCACAACGTAGGCCGCGTAGTCGGAGACGATCCCGCTTTGGGCCCGGCGGAGGCCGTTCGAGGTCGCTGCGAACGATCGCTCGAAGCCGTGGATCGTCCCGTCGATGACGTAACGCTCGAAGAAGTCGGCCGCGCGCGCGATCGTGTAGACCGCGCGGCCTCCGATCCAGTCGTAGCCCCGCTTCATGTAATAGAGCTCGACGAGGAGCGTGTGGACCGGGCGCACTGCGGAGTCGTGAGCAAGCTCGAACACCCGCCCATTGCCCCAGAACGCGTAGGCGAGCCCGATCCCGCTGATCCCGAGACCGACGGAGATCGCCGAGAGCGCGAGGTCGGTCGTCGTGAACACGGGGGGGATCTCCGCGCCCGGGAGGAGTGTGGGGAAGCCGGGTAGGAACACGAACAGGCCCGCCACGATCGCGAGCCCGGCGAGGACCACGATCGGGACGAGCATCGGCCACGGAGGCTCGTGGGCGACGGGGAGCGTCGGGTCGCGGGCGGCGTTCCCAGAGAAGGCGAGGAACCAGGCGCGGAAGATGTAGTACGCCGTGAGGAGACCCGTGAGAAGGGCGAGGAAGAAGAACGGCCAGTAGGCCGGGTGGGCTCCCGCCGCGGCGTAGACCGACACGAGAACGTCGTCCTTCGAGAAGAAGCCCGCGAACGGCGGGATCCCGGAGAGCGAGAGTCCGCCGATGGCGAACGCCGCGCCCGTCCAGCGCATCGTCTTCCCGAGGCCCCCCATCCGGAAGAGGTCCTGCGTGCCGACGGCGTGGATCACCGCTCCGGCGGCGAGGAAGAGAAGCGCCTTGAAGAACGCGTGGGTGAAGAGGTGGTAGAGACCCACCATCGTAAACCCGGCCCCGACAGCGAGGACCATGTAGCCGAGCTGCGAGATCGTCGAGTAGGCGATCACGCGCTTGATGTCCGGTTGCACGAGCGCCATCGTCGCGGCGAAGAAGCTCGTGAACCCGCCGACCGCGACGATCGCGAACTGGTCGGTGGGCGTGAACCCGAGGAAGATCGACGTCACCGCGAGAAGGTAGACGCCGGCGGCGACCATCGTGGCCGCGTGGATGAGCGCGCTCACGGTCGTCGGTCCCTCCATCGCGTCGGGGAGCCAGACGTGCAGCGGGAACTGCGCCGATTTCCCCGCGGCGCCCCCGAGCATGAGGAGCCCTGCGATCGTGAGCGTCGGCGT
>JAKIWU010000012.1 GCA_022749905.1 Thermoplasmata archaeon | reverse complement strand
GACGAGACCCGCTCCGTAGAGAGCACCGGCACCCAGCGAGCCGAGGCCTACGGCGAGGACGAGGAGGATCCCAAAGATCAGGAAGACCGCGGCGACGATCCCGATGAGGACGGCAAGGATCGCCACCCCCAGTGGAAGCGAGCGGTACGGGAGCGAGACAGCCATCGGCGGGCGATATGGTGCCTACCCGTCTTGAAGCGTGCGGGCCGACACGGTGCTGTGGATGCGCACCTCCTTGGCACCAAAAAGAGTTAGGCGCAGAGCCAGCACACTGGGAGGGGACGCGATGAAAACCCGGGAGGCAGATCCGTGAACCGCTCGATGGCCTTCGTCGGAGCTGGGATCGTCGCCCTCGCGTTAGTGCTGTTCGCTCTACCGGAGATCACGACCAGGAGCGAGACCCTCGGCCCGGAGCTCGAGGCCGCTGTGTTCGTCCTGGGTGCCGGGTTCTCCGTCATCCTCTGGGCCGGCGCGAGCCCGAACCCGGCGATCACCACCGTCGGAGGGCTCTTCGGGAACCGCGATGAGGACGCGATCCGGCGGTGGTTCAACCGCCATCCACCCACAGGCCCGGCGCGCTTTCGCCCGAGCCCTCTCGAATCGGTCAACTGTGAGGGCTGCTACACGGCGATCCCGGCGCGCGCGCTCGCGTGCCCCCGCTGCGGAGCGAATCGGCGGTGCCGAACATGCCGGAAGCCCCTCTACTTCCTCGCCGGAGCGGTCCGATGTGCCCCCTGCGTTCGGGACGAACTCTTCTGCAGCTGCATGAGGGCGGTCCGGGTGCCGCGCCTCCGGACCGCGATCGCCCGGTAGGGTTCGCTCGATGGACGCCGAGCTACCGAGAGGCCAGACGGTGTTCCCCGCGATCGCCGAGGTCCACTTCGACGGAGCGTGCCAGCCGCCCAAGGGGGGCGGGATCGCCACCTACGGATTCACCGTCCTTGGGGCGGGGCTTGCTCACGAGGAATCCGGCCTCGCCGTGACCCCGCGGTCGCCCCACGCCACGAACAACGTGGCGGAGTACGTGGCCGCGATCCGCGCGCTCGAGCATCTGCGTCGCGAAGGATACCGCGGCGCAGTAGACCTCCTCGGGGACAGTCAGCTCGTGATCCGCCAGATGAACGGGGAGTACGAGGTGCGGGCCGAGCACTTGCATGCCTACCATGCAGCTCTGCAGCTCCTCGCACGCGACTTTGCGTCGGTGCGATTCCGTTGGATCCCCCGCGAAGAGAATCAGCGCGCCGATCAGCTTTCGAAAGAGGCGCTCGGGCGCTACCGAGCGGGCGAGCGCCCTACGCCGGCCGACGACTAGCCGCCGGCGGTGCCGCTCCGCACGGGAGAGGTTGGATTCCGGCCCTGCACTCGAGCAGGGCGTACGCTAGGCCGCCTAACTCCACCGAACGGTGTAGATCAGGGTGCGACCTTCGGTCGCGGCGCGTGCTCGCGCGGTGTCCACCATCGTGGCGAAGGCCGCTGCAGCTTGCGGGCTCAAGCGGGGCCGGTGACCGAAGCCGCGCGGCGTCGCTTGACCGAGGAACATCTTGCGGGGAGGCATGGGAGTCCGCTCCGCGAGCTCGCTCGGAGGCTTCATCGCACGTCCCTCCACCAGGGCCGAGGCGCGGGACGCGCGCGGTAGCCGGGTCGTTGGTCCCCTGGGACATAGGCGATCGGGAGATCGGGGTCGTTCCGAGGCTCGCGGGGGACCGGAATCACGGCGAGTGGCTGCCATCGCTCGAGGTATCCGACCATGGGTGCTCTGACGCATCTGTCGGACGTATGTCGTACATAAACACCGGCGTCCACAGGAAGAGGGGGGGTCCGACCCGGTTCTCTAACGGAGATTTGTGGCCGACACGGAGCGGACAACCCCCCCGTTTCCGCTGGAAGGGATCGGGGAGGCTCCTCGAACCCGCGATTCGGGGTCTCAAGGTTCCGGAGGCGATTCCCTGGCACCGGGCTTCGGGGAAGGTGGCCCGCGGATCGGCCGCTAGCTGAACTCCTCGCGCTCGAAGAGGAAGATGCCCGCGACTGCGGTCAGGAGGAAGTATGCGATCATGATCGCGGCACCTTCCGGAATGGTCGCGTTGTTCACCGTGATCGAGAAACCACCTCCGGGACCGCCCCCGACCTTGCAGGTGTGCATCCCCGGCTGGTTCTCGCACGAGTTGCTGAGCACACCGCCGATGATCGTGTTCGCGTAGGTGATCACGAACCAGGGGGTGATGTTCGCGAGCCCCGAGACCACGGCTTGGAGGAGCGAGAACCCGATCAGGAAGAGCAGCGCGACGAGGAGCGTGGCGTAGCTGCTGGTCTTGAACATCGAGCTGAACATCATCGCGGCGGCGAGGACCGCGAGGAGATAGACCACGGCGAGGATGAACGATTCACCGAGCTGCCAGGGGAGGGCGTTGCCGCCGAGATAGTAGGCGCCGTTCGCGACGAGGATCGCCGCGAAGAGGGCCACCGCAGCGAGCGATGCCAGGAACGCCGCGATGAATTTCCCGGTGTAGACGGTGATCCGGCGGATCGGCAAGCCCATCAGGAAATAGCCGGTCTTGTTCTGGAACTCGCCCGCGATC
Source organism: Thermoplasmata archaeon (assembly GCA_022749905.1). Classification (GTDB taxonomy): domain Archaea; phylum Thermoplasmatota; class Thermoplasmata; order Lutacidiplasmatales; family UBA184; genus Lutacidiplasma. The sequence goes on along the minus strand of JAKIWU010000012.1, from coordinate 13,639 downwards.
GCATCGGCGCCGTAGATGACCGCGGCGAGCACGACGACGAACGGAACGCCGCCCCCCCAGAGCGAGCCGTAGAAGGCGAGGGGATCGGAGATGAACGCGGGTCGGAAGTACCCGACGACCGAAGTAAGGATCAGTCCGATCACCCCGACGATGGCGAACATCAGGATGAACCGGCGCGAGCGCAGGTAATCCCGGAATTGGAAGCGGGTAAGCCGGACGATCTGGTCCAGGGTGCCGGGGAGCGTCGCGGCGATCGCGGTCCGCCCACCCCCTTGGGGGCCCGCGGCGACGGAACTCGAGGCGACAGGATTCGCAACCACGGCTAGTCCCCCCTCTCGACCTGGGTCATGTAGACCTCCTCGAGGGCGCTCGCCGACTCCTGGAACCGAACGGCGCCGACGCCCAAGCCAGCGACCTCGGAGAACAGTCGCTCGATCGAGCCATCCGTGCCCCCCGAGAGCTTCAACCGGACGCGGAGCGGATCCATCCGTTCCCACGAGGCGATCCCCGTGAGTTGCGCGAGCTTCGTCCCGAGCGTCGCGTCGTCGATCGGGCGGGAGAATCCCACGTCGATCGCGCGTTGCCCCCGGGCGAACTGGGTGCTCACGTTCGAGATCGTGTCGTAGAAGAGGAGCTTTCCCCGGTTGAGAAGCGCGACCTCGTCGCAGACGTCGGAGACCTCGGCGAGGAGGTGGCTGCTCATGAAGATCAGGCGCTGGCCTCGCTTCAGGCCACGGATGATGTCGCGTACCTCCGCCATCCCTCGCGGATCGAGGCCGGTGGTGGGCTCGTCGAGGAGGAGGATCTCCGGATCCGGGAGGAGCGCAGCCGCGATGTTGATCCGTTGCTTCATCCCCTTCGAGAATTTTCCGACCTTCTTGTTCGCCCACTCGCCCATCTTGACCTCGGCGAGCACGCCCGGGATCCGGTCGGCGAGAGCGGCGTCGGAAAGGCCACGGAGCTTCCCCACCATCTGCAGCGCTTCGGTCGGGGTGAGCGAGGGATAGATCTCGGGCGTCTCGATCAGGACCCCGCACGCGGCGAGAGCACGTTTGCGGTCCTTCTGGACCGACACCTCGTTGAGGAACGCCTCGCCCGCGGTCGGGAAGATCATGTCGGTGAACATCTTCAGCGCCGTCGTCTTTCCCGCGCCGTTCGGCCCGAGGAACCCCACGCACTTCGATCCCTCGATCTTGAGGTCGAGGCGGTCGAGTGCGAGCGTGGGCCCGAACCGCTTCGTCAGGCCCTCTGCGCGGATGGACGGGCTCGTCATCGGTCGGCCCCTGACAGCGCAGGATATATCCGCTCCGTCCGCGAACCGGACCGAGCGCGCACCGACCGGAGCTGATCTCTCTCGCGTTGCGTCGGTCCCGCCACGGGGTTCAGAGGAGGTCGCCCACCGCGCGGACCGAAGCGAGAACTTCCGACGAGGGCAGCCCCCCGAAATCGAAGATCCCGAGCAGCTCGTCGATTCCCGTTTCCCGAATCCGCGCGATCTGCTTCGCGGCCTCGGGTGGGGATCCCAGCACGGCCAGCCCCGAGCGTTCGAGGTGCCCCACGTCGGCGTGCCGGGCGTCCCGTTGCACTTTTTCGAGGTAGTGCACGCTTTGGGTCGCACGTCGCGCATCGAGATACCGCTGGAGCGCGGCACGGGCGAGGGGGACGTTGGGACCGGCGTACACGTGGAACGCCGCCGAGACCGTGGCAGAGGATCCCGCAGGAAGGGCCTCGCGGAATTCCGTGACCTCGTCCTTGAGTTCTTCAAGGGAGTCGAGCGTCGCGTAGGGGATCAAGGCGACCGAGACGCTCCGTCGCGCGACGAACGGGAGGGCTTCGCGCCGCTGAACGGCGATCCAGAGCGGCGGCGCCGGCGCCTGCTGAGGGCGTACATTGACGCGGACCTCGGTCGAGGAAGGCCCGGCACCTCGGACCAGATCTCCGCGGAACGCCGCGAGCATGGTCTCGAGCGTCCGATCGAAGCGATCGCGTTTCGACGCTGGATCGATCCCGAACCCTTCGAACTCGAGGGGGATGTAGCCACTTCCGAGCCCGAGATTGAGGCGCCCGTGGGTCAGGCGATCCAGGAGGCCGTACTGCTCGGCGAGATCGACGGGATCGTGGAACGGTAGGACGCTGACGAGCACGCCGAGCCGGATCCGTTGGGTTCGTTGGCTCGCGGCGGCGAGGAGCACCGCAGGGTTCGGGCAGACCCCGCCATCGTGGAAATGATGCTCGGCGACCCAGAAGGAGGAAAGCCCGGCTCGGTCACAGCCCTCGGAGAGCTGGAGCACCTCCTGGTACCGGTCGCGACCCTCGCCGGTGCTCGGCGGGAAGCCATCCACGACCGAGAAGGCTCCGATCCGCATGGCCGACCGACTTGCGGTCGATTCATCCTCCTTTCGGACCCCGGGCGGGGGGCGGGGAGATCTCCCGTCCCCTGCGGAGGGAAGAAGGGCGGAGGTCTCCGGGCCGGAGTGGAACTCTCCGGGCGCTCGATCGGTCGGGCGGGAATCGTTCGAGGAACGGTGGCGTTCGCACCGAGGGCGCGAGGGAGGATTCCCTCGAGTACTGCCCTCGTCGCCTTGAAGCGGCTTACTCCCCAGGGCGTCTCCCGACTCGTCCAGTCCCGGCCTAGCGGTGTGATCCTGGAGGTACCCGCCCGCCGTCGGGTCCCGGTGGCCCTCCAATCGCTTCCGATCCTCGAGGGAATCGAGCTCGATCTGCTACGGCGCGGCGACCATGCGACCCTTGACGGAAGGCGGGGGATCCTCCGGCTCCCCGACGTTCGCGAGATCAACGTGGTGACCGCGTTCCTCGAAAACGACGCGGGGCGGATCCTTCTCCTCCGACGATCCTCGAAGGTCCGGACGTTCCGAGGGTGGTGGGCCGCGGTCTCCGGGACGATGGAGGGAACGGGCGTGCTCGCCGAGGCCCGACGGGAGATCTCGGAAGAGCTCGGAGTAGCTCCGAGCGAGCTCGAGTCGCCTGCGATCGGGAAGCATCTCCTTGTCCGAAACGCGGCGCGGATCTTCCGGATTCATCCCTGTCGCTTCCGGGTGCACGATCCGCACGTGGTGCTGAACTGGGAGCACACACGATCGACGTGGATCCGGCCGGGAGAGATCGCGCAGTTCCGCGTCGTCCCGAAACTCGCGGAGGCCTACAGGACCACGCGCGAGAAGGCGGCTCCGCGAGGGCTCCGGCAGAAGGAGTAATAGCGACGCAACCGACCCAGAGGATCGCGGGCTGGTAGATCAGCGGAAGATCGCCGGTTTTGCAAACCGGAGGCCTCGGGTTCAAATCCCGACCAGTCCATTATACGAAACGTATACTAGCCAGCGATTCCTCGGCGCATCATGGATCCGCTCTTTGGGAGCGAGACTCGTGCGCGGGTGCTCGACCAGTTGGCCCGGGTGCCGAGACCCCAGACGGCCTACGCCGTTGCCCGGATCGTCGAAGCCGAGCCCATCCAGGTCTTGCGGATCCTCAAGTCGCTCCCGGACGTCACGGAGCAATCCCCGAGAGGTTGGGTCCTCACCGATGACCTTCTTCGGGCATTCCTGATCGCGAGGTCGCACCGGAGCTCGGAGGAACGCCGGGCCGAGAAGGACGGTCTCCTCGCTAGGTTCGGGATGCGGCCTCGCCATGCGCACTAGCGCCAAGAAATTCGACACGCTCCTCAAGGCCGCACCCTCGGCCGAGGAGCGGATCGCGTGGTTCGGGGCCTTGCTCGCCAAGGAGAGCGGGATCGACGTCGAGATCGTCGGCGAATCGGCGACCGCGATCTACCTTTCGTCCCGCGTCTATGTGTCGCAGGACGCGGCCGTGGTCGGATCGCGGGGGCCGATCATCGGAGTGCTCCGTCGGTGGAGCTTTCAAGAGGTCACGGGCCGAAGTGCCCGCACCTATTGGGTCAAGAAGGGACTTGGCCTCGTCGACCTCGTCGGTCCGAGGGACAGCTCGGGCCTCGCTCCGCGGAAGGTGGTGACCCCGCACGGCACGGTGTTCATCAGCGCGGTCGAGCCCCTCATCCTTCGGCGTCTTTGGAGGGCATCGCGCGAGCACTCCAAGGGGCTGTTCTCGCAGGCGGTCCAACTGGCGCGCGATCGGGACCTCGATTGGGAGTATCTCGGAACGATGGCGAAATACGAAGGGGTCGCAGCGGACCTGAGAAGACTCCGACTTGCGCTGCAAGGCTAGCGGGCCCCAGCGCGTTTCGGCGACGCCATCCGCGGGGACTCAACTCCCTTACGTCATGGGGGATTCGATGGCCCTCGGTGGCTTCAAGGACCAGCGGCCGGTCTGACGGTGTCCGTGGGACATGGATGCGGAGGTACCTCCGATCCGTGTTCCCCGGACCCCTGACCCGGATCCGGTGAGGGCGACCGATCCCGTCGAGGTTGAGCGCGACGCGCCGACCGAGACGAGGCTAGGGGGTGCCAGAATCGCGCCAGTTTGGGCGGAACCCGAAGGGCCTTCAACCCACGCGCGTACGGTCGACCCCTCTCCTACGAGCATGCCGGAACGGAACCTCGAGAGCCCTTCGCCTCCCGGGGTTGGCCCGGCGGGCCCCCCAACCCCCTCCGTCCGCATACCTCGCTTCTCCCTCGATTCCATGGACCGCTCGGTCGATCCAACGGTCGATTTTTACCAGTTCGCCGCCGGTGGCTGGATCAAGAATAATCCGGTCCCACCGGACAAGGCGGGGTGGAGCTCCTTCAGCGAGCTCGCGGAGCGGAACCACGAGCTCATCCACGGGCTCCTCGAGGAGTGCCTCGCACAGGGCAGCGCAGAGCCGGATCCCATCCGGCGCCTCGTGGGCGAATTCTACGCATCCGCCATGAATCTTCCGAAGATCGAGGACCTTCGGTTCGAACCGCTCCGCCCCCTCCTCGACAGCATCGCGCGCACGCGTTCCCCCGAGGAGATGTTCCGGCTCCTCGCCGCGATCCACGCCATGGACGGCGGCGGCTGCTTCAATCTGTATACGGGCCCCGACGAAAAAGACAGCAGCGTCTACGCGCTCTACCTCGTGCAGGGGGGCCTCTCTCTCCCCGATCGCGACTATTACCTCTCGGAGAAGTTCGCGAAGCAGGCGAGCGCCTTCCGCGAGCACCTCACGAAGTCGTTCGGGCTCCTGGGGGAGGACGCTGCGGCGGCGGCGAACTCCGCGGAGATCGTCTACGGGATCGAGAAAGAGCTGGCAAGCGCGAGTCGTTCACGGACCGAGCTGCGCGACCCGGAGAAGAACTACAACAAGTTCACCGTCTCCGAGCTGGTCGCTCGTTGCCCCCACCTGCCCTGGTCTTCGTACCTGAACGCGGAGGGGCTCGGGAAACTCGACCACGTCATCGTCGGACAGCCGGAGTTCTTCGACGCGCTGGACCGCATGCTCGTCGCCCGACCCTTGGTCGAATGGAGGACCTACCTGCGTTGGCACGTCTTCACTGCGGGCGCTCCGCTCTTGCACGACGAGGTCGAGCAGGCGGATTTCGAGTTCTTCCACCGCACCCTCCTCGGCCAGGAGCGACCCGAGCCTCGATGGCTTCGGGCCTATCGGATCCTGAACGGGTCGATCGGCGAAGCGGTCGGGCAGCTCTACGTCGAGCGCTACTTCCCTCCCGAGGCGAAGGCACGGATGACGGCCCTCGTGGACGATCTGCGGGAGGTCTTCCGAGACCGCCTCAGGCGTCTCGCCTGGATGACCGCGGCAACGCGCCAGAAGGCGCTCGCGAAGTTCGACCGGTTCACCGCGAAGATCGGGCACCCGGACCGCTACCGGGACTACTCCAGGATTCCGATCGACCCCACCGACTTCTTCGGAAATCGCCGTCGGGCGTCCGAGTTCGAGAACCGGCGACAGCTCGCCCGCCTCGGGGGACCGGTGGATCGGACCGAATGGTCGATGACGCCGCCGACCGTGAACGCGTACTTCAACCCGACGAAGAACGAGATCGTGTTCCCGGCGGGCGTTCTTCAGCCCCCCTACTTCGACCTCACGATGGACGATGCGGTCAACTTTGGAGGCATCGGGGCCGTCATCGCACACGAAATCACGCACGGCTTCGACGACGAGGGCAGGAAGTACGGGGCCGACGGGAACCTCGCGGACTGGTGGACGGAGGCCGATGCGAAGGAGTTCGAGACGCGGGCCGCCAAGGTCGTCACGGCGTACGATGGCTACGAGGCGCTCCCCGGAGCGCGCGTGAACGGCGCCCTCACCCTCGGCGAGAATATTGCCGACATCGGAGGGCTCAGCATCGCCTTCGAGGCGCTCCAACGGCGCCTCGCGGCCACTCCGAGCCATCGGCGATCGATCGACGGCATGACCCCGGAGCAGCGCTTCTTCATCGCGTGGACCCAGGTCTGGAGGGAAAATGTGCGCGAGGACATGGCCCGCATGCGCCTCACCGTCGATCCGCACGCACCGGGACGAGCCCGCGCTCTCCTTCCGATGATGAACCTTCCCGAGTTCGCCGAAGCCTTCGCGATCCGGCCCGGATCGCCCTTGTTTCGACCGGACGAGCAACGGGTTCGGATCTGGTAGGGCGCGGGCGCGGTGCCCGCATCCCGTCCTCGGCATCCCGAGAGCCGCTCGCGCGAGCGCTCCCGGGCTACCGGGACCCATGAGAGGCCGTGGTACGGGATGGGGGCCGGTCATGGGAACCACCGGTGGGAAGCTGCCCAACCGCTATCCCTCGAAGTCGTCCTCGCGCCCCCCGGGGGGAAAACCTCTCCGGGGCGAAGTCCATGATCACGAACGAGGGGAATTGGTGGGTCAAGAACATCGGGATGCTGAAGACGACGTTTCGCGTGCTGCTCGGGGTGATCTGGATCCTCGATGGCGTCCTCAAGTTCACATCAGGGTTCGTCGATGGCTTCCCCGGGGCTGTCCAAAATGCGTCGAACAACGCACCCGGCTGGCTCTCGGGGTGGTATGCCTTCTGGCAGGGGCAAGCAAACGGGCACGCCATGCTCATCGTCTACACGGTGGGCGTTCTCGAGCTGGTCCTTGGGATCGCGCTCGTCGCCGGTTTCATGCGCAAGATCGCCTACGTGGGCGGAGTGTTCCTGAGCCTGCTCATCTGGGCGGTGCCCGAAGGGTTTGGCGGTCCGTACGGGGGCGGGGCGGGAGGAACCGATGTCGGTACCGGCGTGATCTACGCCCTGGTGTTCCTTGGGCTGATCGTGATCAATTCGGCGTTCGGTCCGAGCCGTGCGAGCGTCGATGCCTTGATCGAGCGGCGCTTCCCACGCTGGGCCGCGCTCGCGGAGTTCGTGCCACCGCCGACGGTAGCCTCTCCGGCGGCTCGCGCCGGAGCCACTGACCCTCGACCCCGCGATGCGTCCGGGGGGGTTCCGCCACCGTGAGCGAACGGATCGTGGCCGAGTCGGACCAAGCGCGGTTGGGGGCGTCGGGTGAGCCGGACGATCTCCAGAGCGACCGCCTGCACCGGTACCTTGTCGGCGAGGTGATGACACGCCCCGCGATCTCGGTCGGCCGTACGGCGAGCCTTCTCGCGGCCGCCCAAGCCATGCGGGACCAGCGGATCTCGGGATTTCCTGTCGTGGACGAGGACGCGCGGGTCGTGGGAGTGCTCTCCGAGAAGGACATCGTGCGCACGCTCGATCAGGCCGCTGGGGTCGGAAAGGCGCGCGGAGTCCTCGATCTCCTGCTCTCGACGGCGGGTCGCGGGCGTGAGGATCTGATCGAGGTCTACCTCGGATGCTTGCAGCGGACGCGGGTCGTGGACGCCATGACACCCCGCGTGGTCGTGGTGGATGCCGATGCGGTCCTCGTCGAGGCGGCCCATCTCTTCCAGCGGCATGCGGTGAACCGCCTCCCGGTCGTCGACGGAGAGGGCCGGCTCGTCGGCGTTCTCGCCCGCCAGGACCTCATCCGCGCGGTCGCCCGTCCCCTGGGGGCCGGTTCCGAACCATCCCTTGCACGCTCGCCACCTCCCCCCCGGGCTCGCACGTCTCGCGCTCGGGGCACGGCCCAGGTTTCGGGGGGCGCGAACCGAGGTTCCACAAGGGCCCAGCGTTCGAGGGGTCCATGAATCCGGGTCGACTTTCCGATCGTGTCGTAGTCGTCACCGGAGGCGCGATGGGGATCGGCCGTGCCACCGCGATCGCGGCGGGCCGGGAAGGCGCGGCGGTCGCAGTCTGCGATGTGGCCGACGCGGCTGCGGAGAAGGTTGCCCAGGAGATCCGGGGCTCAGGCGGCAAGGCGCGAGCCTACCATCTCGATGTGGCGAACGAGGGGGACGTGCGCGGCGCGTTCGGGAGGATCCGCACGGAGCTGGGACCGATCTACGGACTGGTCAACAACGCCGGGATCGCCGGTGCCAACAAGCCCACGCACCAGCTCGAGGAGGCCGAGTGGGACAGGGTGATGGGGGTCAATGTCAAGGGCGTGTTCCTCTGCACGAAGCACGCGGTCCCCGACATGCTCCGCCGGCACGCCGGCGCGATCGTCAACCTCTCCTCGATCTACGGGCTGGTCAGCGCGCCCGATGTCCCGCCCTACCACGCGAGCAAGGGCGCCGTGCGGTTGATGACGAAGACCGACGCGCTCTTCTACGCGAAGGAGGGGATCCGCGTGAACTCGGTGCATCCGGGCTTCATCGACACCCCGATGGTCCAGAATTACGCGACGAGCCTCGGCGATCGATCGGCGGTCTACGAGCAGCTGGCCGCGCTCCATCCGATGGGACGGGTGGGAACGGCGGAGGAGATCGCGAACGGGATCGTCTTCCTCCTCTCGGACGATGCCTCGTTCATGACGGGGTCCGAGCTCGTCATCGATGGTGGGTACACCTGCCGATAGCCCTTCCGTGAACGCCGTGGATCCTGACCTCTTCCGGGTCGCGCGCACCACCGAAGATACGAACGCCGTTTCGAGGTGGAGGCTGACCTTGCCGAGCGCGAGCGTGTCGGTTCGCTCCGATGGGGGCAGGTTCATAGCTCCCCCGCGAATGGTCCGACCGTCGGGGGGGCCGAGGCGCTACGCAGGGCTCGGTCACAGCCTCCGAACTCGGTCCGAAGGGCGCCCAGTCCTCCACCTCCAGCCGGGAATGGCGGATCCTCGAGGCCTTGGGGGATCCGGTCGCTCTCACCGTGCTGACGGCTCTGAGCGGGGGCGAGCGCGACGTGCACGGGCTCGTCGTCGAGACCGGACTCCCCCAGAGCTCCGTCTACCGCAAGCTGCGCGAGCTCACGGAACGGGGCGTCGTCTTCGTGCCCCGGCTCGCCTTCACGCGCGAGGGCCGGAAGGTCGAGATGTTCCGTAGCCGGCTCCAAGAGGTTCGGGTCGTGTTTGCGAACGGTCGCGCCCGCATCGACGTCGTGCTCCGTCAGGACATGTCCGATCGGATCGGCGACATGTGGGAAGAGGTCCGGGGATCGGCACGGTGACGGACTGGATCTGGGTCCTGCGGGGCCTCGAGGGGTTCGTGCTCGTCGTCGGAGCCGCGATCGCCTTCGCGAGCTGGCGCGCCTACCGTCGTACCCGGCGCACCTCGCTCCTCTGGCTCTCGGTCGGCTTTGTGCTGGTGACGATGGCTGCGGCGCTCGCCGGTGTCCTCTTCGAGTTCGTCACGCACGACCTCCTCTCCTCCTGGATCACGAGCGCGGCGCTCAACGGAGGCGGGTTCGCGATCATCCTCTACTCCATTCTCCGGCCGAACGCGATCCGGATCCCCGTGCACGACGGCCCGGCGAGCGTGTCGCTCCCTCTCGAGGCCGAGGGACCGCCCGAGCGTCCCCCGGGCTAGGGGGTGTTTCCTGCCCCGCGCGTCCCCCTCCGCACGGGCGCTCGGCCCCAGCCAGGCGACCTAGGGGGATCGCTGCTTGCGGTGCGGGCGCTCGCGCCCGCGGAAACCGTCCGTCGGAAGCCACGGACGGAGATCCCGATGCGCCTCAGACGACCATGACGGTGCCGGCCATGAGGCCCATCGTGGACATCGCCCCCATGTCGCAGGGTGCCATGCAGTTCCAGACGAACGCCCCGGTGCTGTTGAAGTAAGCCGCGAAGCTCACCGACACCGGCTCGGCCATCGAGGCCGCTGGCGGCACAAGCGCGTTCAGGGCCAGGCCACCGCTCATCATCGACGCACCCATCCGCATGATCGTGAACGTGTGGGCGATACCGCTCGGGGCCAACCCCTCGACCTGGCGCGTGGCGCCTGCGCTGGTGATCCACTCCGACCCGCCCACGGTTCCGCGCACGGCGTTGTACGGGGCTTCGACGACATTGGTCCCGTTGTCGAAGCTCGTGATGGTGAACTCCACGAGGGTGTGTGAAGGGACCGTGAAGTTCGCGGGGAAGTATTCGTCGAGACCGGTCGCGGGGTTCCAACCGATCGTGAGATTCACGTAGTCGACCGAGGCCGAGGCGCTCGGCACAGACGAAGCGCCGGAATGGCCCGACGATCCCGAGCTCGCGAGTCCGAGACCCACCCCGAGCCCGATCACCAAGACGAGCGCAATCGCCGCCGCGACGTAGGTATACCACGCGTTGTCGTTCATCGTCGTACTCGGCGCTCCATGCACCCGGAGGGTATGCTCCGGAGCCAGTTTGCCGGCCTCGGTTCTCAGGCCCGAGAACGGTCCGAGGGCGGGCGGTAGGGGAGGGCGCGGGGAGAGTCTACCGTGGGTGCTTCGCCGGGTAGGGGGATCGAAGGACGATCCGGGCGTCGACGGCGACGACGCCGCAGCGCCGGGCTCGGACGATCACCGGATTGAGGTCGAGCTCGGCCACCTCGGGGAGATCCACGATAAGTTGCGATACCCGCTCGATCACTTCGTAGAGGGCGGGAAGGTCCGAGGGGGGTTCGCCCCGGACGCCCTGGAGGAGGGCGGCGGATCGGACCGACTCCACCATGTGGACCGCGGAGAGCGAGCGGATCGGAGCGAGACGGAAGGTCACGTCCTTGAGGACTTCGACGTAGATCCCGCCCATGCCGAAGACGACGAGCGGCCCGAACACCGGATCCTGTTGGGCCCCCACGAGGACCTCCTTTCCCGTCGGCACCATGGCCTCCACCTCGAAGCCGTCGATGCGCGCACGCGGGGCCCGGGTGCGCAGAGCTCGCTGCATCTCCATCCACGCCCTCTTCAGCTCGGCCGGACCGACGATCCCGAGCGCGACCCCTCCCACGTCGGTCTTGTGGGAGATGTCGAGGGATGCGACCTTGAGTGCCACCGGATAGCCTGTGGATTCCGCGACGTCGAGTGCGCCCGGGAGGGTCTGCGCCATCCGAGCCTGCGGGACCGGGATCCCGTACGCCCGCACGAGCGACCGTGCGAGATACTCGGGGAGGACCGAGGCTCCCTGCCGACGGGCTCGCCGGAGCAGCCGGGCGACGGCCGCCCGGTCCACCGGGAACGTCCGCACCCGGGTCTTCGGCCGGGAGCGCCATGCCTCGAAGCGTGCGAGCTGAGCGAGGGCCGCGACCGCTTCCTCCGGGAACGTGAACGCGGGAACGCCTCCCTCTTCGAGACGTCCGACCTCGGTCGAAAGGTCTGAGAGTCCGAAGAGGCACGCGACGAGGGGCTTTTCGCCCGATCCACGACCCGCGAGGATCGCCGCCGCGGTCGCATCCGCCGTGAGGGTTCCCGTCGGGGTGGCGATGACGAGGGCGTTGTCCACCTCGTTCGCGCGGAGAAGCGTGGAGAGGGCTCTCTGGAACTGCTCGGGCCGAGCGTCCGCGGTCATGTCGACCGGGTTCTGCACCGAGGCCGACGGCGAAAGTCCCCGCGCGATGCGTGCCCGCGTCGTCGCCCGCAGTGCCGCGAGCGGCAGGCCGCGTCGCGTCCCGGCGTCGGCAGCGAGGATCCCGGGTCCGCCGGAATTCGTGAGGATCGCGAGTCGGGGCCCCCGCCAGTGAGACCGCGCGGCGAAGAGTTTCGCGGCACGGAAGAGCTCGCCGACGGTCTCGACCCGAAGCGCGCCGCATTGCTCGAACAGGGCATCGTAGACCTGGTCGCGTCCGGATTGCGCGAGCGAGCCCGTGTGGCTGCGGGCCGCCCGCTCGCCGGCGAGCGTGCGCCCGCTCTTGATCACGAGGATCGGCTTACGCTCGGTCACGGCACGGGCCGTCTCCAAGAAGCGCCGGCCGTCGGCGAGGCTCTCGATGTAGAGAAGGATCACGCGCGTCGCCGGATCCTCCGAGAGCGACAGGAGGAGGTCGTTCTCGTCCACCCCGGCCCGGTTCCCGACGGAGAGGAACCGCGAGAAGCCGATCCGCTCCTGGATCCCGTAGCGGAGGATCCCCGCGCAGAGGGCTCCGCTCTGCGAGACGAACGCGATGTTGCCGCGCGGCGGGAGCGCGTCGGAGAACGTGGCGTTCAGCCGGACCTCGGGGTCCGTGTTCAGGACGCCGAAGCAGTTCGGTCCGATGATCGACATCCCATGCCTCCGGACGATGCGGACCAACCGTCGCTCGCGCGCGAGCCCTTCGGCTCCGACCTCGCCGAACCCCGCGGAGATGACCACTACCCCTTTCGTGCCATGCCGTCCGAGGTCGTCGACGACGCGTCCGACGACCCCCGCCGGAACGATGACCACCCCGAGATCCACCGGCTCCGGCAGCGCCGAAACCCGCGGGTAGCACCGGACTCCCGACACGCTCGCCCAGCTCGGATTGACGGGATAGACCACTCCCCGGAACCCACCCCGGAGGAGGTTCGAGAACAAACTCGCCCCGACGGAGTCCCCTCGATTCGAAGCTCCGATCACGGCGATCGATCGCGGGCGGAAGAGCTCGGAGAGTTCCGCGTCCCGGCCTATCGTCATCGGTCCGGTACCGCTCGCAAACTCCCGCCTCGGCGCAGGTCCGCCCTCGCGCTCGTGAGCGAGAACCGCTCAGTCAGCGCAGGACGAACAGCAATGGGGCCCGACGGAGCAGCAGGCGCAGCACCGGCAGCAGGAGGAACACGAACAGCAGCTGCATGCGGGCGGTGCTGCCGGCGCTGGATGCATGGACGAGATCGGGGTCATGCCCGGGGTATGCGCTGAGCGCCTAAGAACCTCACGCCCCACGTTCGTGCGGCGCTTCAAGGGATTACCGATCGGGCCCCCCGGAGATCGGCCCGTCCTTGACACGCGCCAGGCGAGAAGGGTCCGATCCACCGGAGAAGTCTCCGGCCCATGTCGAACGACCGGGAGGGGATCCCGGGGAGCCTGGCGAGCCCGGGGGAGGCGGCCATCCGAAAGGTCGGCGTTACGGAGGTTAACGGAGGGCGATCCGGCGAGACGGTGGGAATCTGGTACCTTCCGGGGCACGCGCCTTGCGTTGCAACCCCGTACATTCCGTGCAGAGTCTCTGATCGGAGTCGAGGCAGTCGCCGCAGAACGTTCGTCCGCAGAACGCGCAGCGAAGCGTCGCCGGCGCCCCGCAGCGCTGGCAGCTACCGACGAGCATGCGTCTCCCGGGCCCCGCTCGCTCGGCCGGGGAGCAGGCCCGCGTGGATAAGTCCTTCCACGAATCCGCCGGCGTATCCGGCCCGGCTGACGTAATTCGCCGCGCGGCGAGCGGCCGGACTCGCGGTGCGGAAGCTCACCGCATACCCCGCCTCCTGCAAGAGCCCCACGTCGTTATCGCCATCGCCGAGCACGAGGCACTCCCCGAGGCCG
>JAKIWU010000119.1 GCA_022749905.1 Thermoplasmata archaeon | reverse complement strand
GCCGTGGAGTCACGGAAGCTCGGCTCGTTCGCGTCGCTGTCGAAGGTCGAACGGGCCGCCTTGGACTCCGCGAACGTCTACATCCACATCTGGGGGCCGGAGGACCGGCCCCGGCGGGACAAGCTTCCGGACAAAGTGCAAGAGCGGGTCGTCGCGTTCAACGAGGAATGGTATCGCAGGGCCCGAAAAGCCGGCGTTCGCGGTGCCCGGCTGACCGTGGGTCAAGCGACCGATCCGATCGCGCGCACGTTTCACCTCAATGGCCCGGCATGGCGACGCCGCTTGGCCGAGGCCGGCGCGGTGGACAGCCGCCGGATGCAAGCGCTCGGGAACCGGGTAGCCCGCGCGATCCAGCATGGCAGGGAACTTCGCATTCGCCACCCGAACGGCACGGACCTTCGGATCCGCCCCCGCGGGGTCCATACGCGGGTCGACGCAGGCGTCCTCGACGCGGCCGCCATGAAGCGGCCGTACGGGATGCTCGCCAACAATCCGACGGGGCAGGTCTTTGTCGCGTGGGACGGGGGAGACGCAAGCGGGACGTTCGTCAGCAACCGCTCCGTCTACGTCGGACCGTACGTGTTCGGCGGGATCCGTTGGTCGTTCGCCCACGGCCGCCTCGTGCAGCAATCGTACGCCACGGGTGGGGCCCTCTTCCGCAAGCAATACCGTGCTGCCCCCAAGGGCAAGGACCGGCTCGGCTACCTCTCGATCGGATTGAACAAGATGGGTCGCGATCTTCCGCCCTGCGAGGACACCGAAGAGGGTGCTGCGATCCTGGGGATCGGCAGTAACACGTTCGCCGGGGGCCGGAACAAGGTCCCGTTCCAGGGGTTCGCCCTCGTCGGGCAGCCCACGATCCAGGTCGACGGCGTAACGATCGCGAGCGGAGGCAGGATCCGGTAGGATCCGCCGCGCGGACATCGGTGGGATCGCACCTCGGCGAACTCCGGGATCGCAGCCAGCGCCGCTATTCGGGTGGAGGGTAGGCCCCTCCATGCCCGGAGTCGCCCTTCCATCCGCGAGGACGATCGCACGCCACCTCTCGAGGGCCGATCCCATTCTCGCCCGCCTCATCCGTCGCGGTGGACCGACGACGCTCCCCACGCGAGGGGCAGGATTCCCCATTCTTGCCCAGTCGATTCTGTTCCAACAGATCTCCGGGGCGGCCGGAGCTTCGATCGTGCGCCGCTTGCGGGCGGCCCACGGCGGCCCTCGGTTCCCCCCGCCGGAGTGGTTCCTCAAGGTCTCGCCGAAAACGCTCCGCGCCTCGGGCGTTTCCCCCCAGAAGACGCGCTATCTTCGGGACCTGGCGACCCATGTTGTGGAGAGGCGGCTCAACCTGCGCACGCTCTCGCGCGCCTCCGACGAGGACGTGATCGCGAGGTTGACCGATATTCTCGGGATCGGCCTGTGGACCGCCCAGATGTACCTGATCTTCTCGCTCCATCGACCCGATGTCTTTCCTGCCGGTGACCTCGGCGTGCGGAATGCCGTAGGAAGGGCGTGGAAGTACCGCGTCGTCCCGTCGGTGAAGACGGTCGAACGGAAGGCGGTGCGGTGGGCCCCGTTCCGATCGCACGCCGCGTTCTACCTGTGGCGGAGCCTCGACCCGTCGGTGGCCGCCTGAGCGGCCGCCCTGAGCCTCGAGGCGAAGGGCGTCGCCGCCCGGCCTAGTCGCTCGGAACGCTCGGCGAAGCTACCGCGAGCGGGGCTTGCTCGGGGACCGGCTCGCCGGGGGTCTTCGGAAGCCGTCCGGACACGAAGAGCGCGCTCACGATGCCCGCGATGCAGATCGGGATCAGCACCCACCAGACATCTCGGATGGACAGGGCCGCTGCCTCCTGGAGCTTCGCAAGGTAGGCGAAATACAACGGGGAGGGCGGGAACGCGGCGGGGGCCGACGGTTGGAGGGATCGGAACACCGTCTGCTGGTAGGTTCCGAGGACCGAGACCACGATCGCGCCGCCGAGGTTCCCGAGGAACCAGACGAGCGAGTTTCCCGTCCCGATGTCCTTCCGGTCGACGGAGTACTGGATCGCGAGCTGGGTGGGTGCGAAGGTCAAACCGACGCCGAACCCGAGGGGGACGAGCGCACCCGCCAGGCCAACGGGGAGGATGCTCGCGGTGAATCGGAACAGAGGCGGCGTCGTGGGCACCGCCGTCAGGAGCGCCGTGCCGATCGTCAGGAGGAGGAGTCCGGCCACCACGGGGATCCGGTAGCCGACCCGGGGGACGAGCCCGCCGCCGATCGCCGCCCCGAAGATCATCGGGACCATGAACGCGTAGAGGATGTCCCGGCTCGCGTCCGCCGTGCCGCCGAGTCCGAACTGGACCAGGATCGGCACGAACGTGACCACGACGACGAGGATCGCGCCCCGGAGGAAGTTGACCCCGCTGCTCGCCGCGATCAGGCGGTTGCGGAAGTAGCGGAGCGGGACCAGCGGGTCCGCGGCCCGGTTCTCCTGCCAGAGGAAGACGGGAAAGATCACGAAGGCCAAAGCGAGGAGGCCGAGCGTCCTCGGGTCGGTCCACGCCCAACCGTTCGAGGTCTCCACGAGCGCGAAGATGAGAGCCCCAACCCAGGCCGAGAGGAGGGCCCCGCCGAGGGAATCGAACTTCTCGGGGCGGGCCGCGGGACGGAGCGGTCCGAGGCTCGTCAGGACGAGGGCGATCGCCGCGAACCCGATGGGAAGGTTCACGAAGAAGATCCACCGCCAGGTGGTGGTGTCGACGATGTAGCTCCCGATCAGGGGCCCGAAGACGATGGCGATCCCGAAGACCCCGGAGAGGATTCCCGCGAGGCGCGCGGCGGCCTTGGGCGGGAAGATGTCCGCGACGATGGAGAAGACGACGGTGAAGAACGCCCCGCTACCCACGCCCTGGATGGCGCGGAACCCGATGAGCTCATTCAGGTTCTGGCTGAGTCCCGAGAGGGCGGAGCCGATGAGGAAGATCGTGAGCCCGAGCAGGTAGAACGAGCGCCGGCCGAACCTGTCGGAGAGCTTCCCGAAGATCGGGATCGCAACCGTTTGTGCGATGAGGTAGCCGCTGACGACGAAGACCTGGCCGCTGATGTTGTGGAGATCGGTCGCGATCGTCGGGAGCGCCGTGACCACGATGAAATTGTCGAGCGCGCCGAGGAGCAGGCCCATGAGGAGGGCGAGAAGGACGGCCGCGCTCCGGGCACGGCTGATGGTGGGAGCGGGCGCCGCGTCGGAGGGCGTCGCGCCAGTAGGGATCGGGTCGGCGCTCATGCGATCCCCACGAGGGAGGCGACCAGGCCGAACGACGGAATCGTCAACGATGGCGGGCAACTTCGGAAACTCATTCCTTACCTCTCGCTCGCATCCCCAGGAAGGCGGCCCTGCGATGTCGTGCGATGCCCCGCGAAGAGGGAGGGTTAATGAAGCTAGTGGAGGCGCTGGCGGCTCAGTAACCGGGTGGAGGCGCTCCGCCGATCACCTCGCGCATTCCTTTCGCCAGGAAGACCAGGGCATCGAACCCCCTCGGGGTCAACACGACACGGAGCGTGCCTTCCGGATCCGGTTCGAGGGTAAGCAGACCGCGGGCTGTCAGTACCTCGAGATAGCGAGCGAACTGGGAGTAGTTCGTCCCCGAGAGGAGCTGGAGCTGCGTTCGCGTGAGGAGCCGCTCCGCTCGGCGAACCGCCTCGAGGAGGCGCAAGACGACATAGAGGTCAGGGCGGAGGAGGGGGTGCATGCTCCATCCAGTATCGCTGCGTGAACGACCATTCGAGCTGCCCGAGCCTCTCCTCGGTCGTTCGGAGGGCCCTCACGGCGGAGCGGAAGTGGACTAGTTGCGTCAGCAGCCATACCCCCGCCACCAGAGAGAGGAGGATCGCCACCACCGGAAGGATGAGCTTAGGAATCCCGAACGCCCACTCCTCCCACCACACCCTCCAACCGGCGCCGAAGTCGAGTGCGATTGTCAAGCCGGTCAGGACAAAGATGAACATCCAGAGCGACGCGACGGCTGCCGACGAGTGTACCTGATCGAACTCCTTCCGTGCCTGCCGCAGGAGTTGGACGGATCGGGCGAGCCCGGGTGGTCCGAACGTCACCTCGAGATCGGGCAGGCGTGTCGAACGAAAGCCGTGCCGCGTCTGCCAGCGAAACAGCGGTCGGGTGAGCAGGGTGAGGACGAGACCCGCCCCGAGCGAAATCCCGATCAAGGGCAGGGAGACGAAGGCGAGCGAGGGATCCCTCCACCAGGTCAAGAACCCGGGGATCTGGAAGAGGAGCAGCCAGACCCCCAG